>NZ_JBVVUU010000036.1:0-25606 GCF_056032925.1 Aeribacillus sp. JST-2 | reverse complement strand
TTGTTCGCTAAGTTTTTGAATATTTATGGGTGAAACCCATTTACCAAATGATGAAATTAGTGTATTCTTGTCCATAAAGGTTATCCTTTACGATTGGATTTGGGCAGGAACCACCTGTACTTCCATTGTAAAGGATTTTTTTGTTTCGAAATCAATAAAAAATTGAACATTCTTAGTATTTTGAATCATCAGATTTAATTACTGCAATGCTAGTGATTGTTATAATTTAAAGCATAAAAGCACAGAAGGGGGAAGAAAAGTGAATAAAAGATTAGCAGCTTTTGGGGGAGTCTTGCTGATGGCTTTTTCTTTGCTGTCCGGTTGTGGAAACAATAACGGAACAGCTGGGAAAAGCGATAGCGATGATGGAGGAAAAAGCGAATATACTGTCGGCGTTACGCAATTTGTGGAGCATCCATCGCTTGATGAAGCGCTCAAGGGATTTCAAAAAGCGCTTGAAGATAAAGGTTTAAAAGTAAAATACGATATTCAAAATGCCCAAAATGACCAATCCAATAACCAAACAATTGCCAATAATTTAGCTGGCGATGGAGTCGATTTAATTTTTGCCAATTCAACACCAAGCGCTTTGGCAGCAGCAAATGCGACAAAAGATATTCCAATTGTGTTTACATCTGTTTCTGATCCTGTAGGTGCAGGACTTGTCAAAGATATGGAAAATCCAGACGGAAATGTAACAGGAACTACCGATACGCACCCGGATGCCATTCCGAATACTGTAAAATTTATTGATAAATATTTAGACGGGAAAAAAGTAGGAATGATCTACAATTCCGGAGAACAAAACTCGGTTGCGCAAGTAGATCTTGTGAAAAAAGCGATGAAAGGAACGGATTTGCAATTAGTTGAGGTTTCTGTTTCAACGTCCGCTGAAGTGAAACAAGCGGCAGAATCTCTAGTCGGAAAAGTGGACTGTTTTTACATTATCACAGATAACACTGTTGTTTCGGCATTGGAGTCTGTTATATCGGTTGCCAATGAAAAAGACATCCCTCTTTTTGTCGGCGAATTGGATTCTGTGAAACGGGGCGGTTTTGCCGCATACGGATTTGAATACTATGATATTGGATATGAAGCCGGAGAAATGGCGGCGGAAATTTTAACAGGAAAGAAAAAAACGACAGAACTGCCGGTTCAATATCCGCAAAATTTGAAACTGCTGATCAATAAAAAAGCTGCAAAAGAAATGAACGTCGAGATTTTAGATGAGTGGAGCAAAGAAGCAGAGTTTATTGAGTAATTTGGAAGGGTGTTTACATGTTAACTGCGGTTTACGGCTCGCTTGAGTCAGGTTTGATTTATGCCATCATGGCTCTTGGCGTTTATCTGTCTTTTCGAATATTAGATTTCCCTGATTTGACCGTTGACGGCAGCTTTGTAACAGGAGCAGCTGTTGCTGCTGTCTTGATTACAGGCGGCATGCACCCGATCACGGCAACGGTCGTTGCTTTTTTTGCCGGGTTTCTTGCAGGGGCAGTTACTGGAATTTTGCACACAAAAGGAAAAATTAATCCGTTATTATCCGGTATATTAATGATGATTGCCCTTTATTCGATCAATTTAAGAATTATGGGGAAATCCAATGTTCCGCTCCTACAGCAAGAAACGTTGTTCTCAAAACTTGCTGATGCATGGGCTCCGCTGGATCAAATGATGTCAAGCGTTATTTCTCCCTCTCCCAAAACGTGGTCCGTCATCTTTTCTATGCTTCTTTTGGTGATCGTCATAAAGATCATTTTGGATTATTTCTTAAAAACGGAGATTGGCCTTGCTTTAAGAGCGGTCGGCGATAATGAAGAAATGATCAAAAGTTTTTCAGCCAATACCGATACGCTCAAAGTTTTAGGATTGGGATTGTCTAATGCATTTGTCGCGCTTTCCGGAGCTCTTATTGCGCAATACAATGGTTTTAGCGACGTTGGAATGGGGATCGGCATGATCGTCATCGGCCTTGCATCCGTTATTATCGGGGAAGCAGTAGTAGGAAGCAAAACGATCGTGCGCGCTACGCTTGCTGTGATCATCGGTGCGATTCTTTACCGGTTGATTGTTGCGTTTGCTTTAAGATTTAACTTTTTTGAAACAGGCGACTTGAAACTAATTACGGCTTGTATCGTCATTCTTTCTTTAACGATTCCGAGATATTTTGAAAAGTACAGGGAGAAAAAAAGAAAATCAGCAAGAAAGCGGTGGGATCAAATTGCTTCAACTAAAACACATTTATAAAGTGTTTAACGAAGGTTCACTGGATGAAAAAGTGGCGCTAAATGGCGTTGATCTCGATGTCAAAGACGGGGATTTTATTACAATTATTGGGAGCAACGGTGCCGGCAAATCGACATTATTAAATATTATCGCAGGGAAGATCATGCCTGATGACGGTGAAGTGTGGCTGAATGACATCAATATGACGTCTTTGCCCGAACATAAACGAGCAAAATTCATTGGCCGGGTGTTTCAAAACCCCCTTTCTGGAACAGCGCCGTCCTTAACAATTGAAGAAAATTTGGCGATCGCATACGGCCGGGTTCATAAACGGACACTTGGAAAAGGTGTGACAAGCAAAAGAAGAAATGAATTTAAAGAACAGCTGTCGCTTTTAGGTTTGGGGCTGGAGAACCGGTTAAATGCAAAAGTCGGACTTTTATCAGGCGGTGAAAGACAAGCATTGTCGTTATTAATGGCTACATTTACGAAACCGAAGATTTTGCTGCTTGATGAGCATACAGCAGCATTGGATCCTGCAAGAGCCGAAGTTGTGCTTTCGCTCACCAAAAAATTTATTGAGGAATTTAAGTTAACAACGATCATGATCACACATAACATGCAGCACGCAATTGATTTAGGGAACCGATTGTTGATGATGAATCGCGGGAAAGTGGTTTTTGAAGCGTCCGCCGATGAAAAAGCAAAGCTGACGATACCTCGTTTAATGGACGAATTTGCCAAAATTCAAGATGCGGTGTCCGACAGAGTATTATTAAGCTGATGGACGCCATTCGGCGACGGACAAGCTAGTGAAATGGAATCGATAGAGTGTTTGATGAAACTGATGGGGCTGGTCCATCAAGTCAGTTGATCTGACTGATGGTCGGCCCTTTTCCTATACAAAAAAAGGAAAAAGTATGATATAGTAAACAAATGTATGATATATTTTACAAAACAGGAGGTACTTATGAAACCGATTCAACAGACGATCGGCGAAAACTTTAATAAATTTAGAAAAAGGATGGGCTTAAGCCTTGATAAAGCGGCGGAGAAAACAGGTGTATCAAAAGCAATGCTTGCTCAAATTGAGAGGGGAGAATCAAATCCGACTGTTTCAACCTTATGGAAAATAGCTAACGGTCTGAACATTTCTTTTTCTTCGTTAATGATGGAGGAAATGCCGTCCGTTCAAAAGGTTTCGCTAAAAAACATCCAGCCGATAGCTGACGATGATGAACAGTATAAAGTGTACCCGATGTTTTCATATGAATTGGATAAACCGTTTGAGGTGTTTGAAGTTCATTTAGAACCAGGGCATGTCCATTATTCGGATGAACACCCTCAAGGGGTGCAGGAAATTGTACTCATGAAAAAGGGAACTTTGAAGGTTATAATGGGTCGGCATTCCTTTGTTGTATCCGAAGGAGAGGCAATTCGTTTCGCAGCGAACAAAAAACACGAATATCAAAATCACACCGATAAAAAAGCGGAATATTTTGTCATTATTTTTTATCCGCAATATTAATTCGGAGGTGGATACGTTTGCAGTCTACTACAGTAATCAACCATAGAAGTGAATTCATTCAAGGGCTTCAAGCGGGGATTAGTATTGCCATCGGCTACTTTCCAGTTGCGATCACATTCGGGCTCTTGGCGGAGCGGACGGGGCTGCCCTTAATGGAAACGGTGATGATGAGCGCCATCGTTTATGCTGGGGCGGCACAGTATATGTCGCTGAGTTTGATCTCCGCTCACATTGGGGCATGGGAGATTATTTTGACAACCTTTATTGTCAATATCAGGCATTTTCTTATGTCCGCTTCATTAAACGAAAAAGTGGAAAATGATTCAATTTGGAAAAAAGTTTTTTATAGCTTCGGCATAACGGATGAAACCTTTTCTGTTGCGTCCGTCAGACAAGAGACGGTCACAACTTCTTACATGTTCGGTTTATGCTTGATGGCTTATGGAAGTTGGGTCGTCAATTCAGGCATCGGCCATGTGGTGGGAGGAAATCTGCCTCTTTTCCTGCAAGATAGTATGGGGATAGCTTTGTATGCTTTATTCATCGGCTTGTTGGTTCCATCCTTGAAAAAACATCGGAAAATCGTCGTGTTAGCGGCGCTTTCAGCCGTCATAAACTCCTTTTTTGTGTTGACAGGCTTGCTATCAACCGGCTGGTCCATTGTTGCAGCAACATTGTGTTCTTCATTGGCAGTGGAGTGGTTTTCGAAAAAATATAAACAGAGGGTGAGAAAAGATGACTAGCGAGATTGTCCTTATAATCATCGGAATGGGGATTGTGACATACATACCGCGGATGCTCCCATTTGTGTTGTTCAGTCAGCTAAACCTTCCTGAATTTTGGCAAAATGTATTAAAAAATGTTCCTTTTGCGACGTTGGGAGCGCTGATTGTTCCTTCTGTTTTTCTCATCCGTGAAGATTGGACATTCGGAGCTGTCGGGGCGATAACAGCATTTATTGCTTCTTACCTTGGCGCCAACGTATTTGTGGTCGTCCTATGTTCCATTTCTGTTTTGTGTCTTTATAGTCTTTATTTTTAAATATTTTGGAAAAGCAGTTCTACAATGTCCCGTTTTTATCTAAACTACTACAAGGAGGTAATTGAATAGGAGGGATGGGAGTTGCGAAAAAGCATTTTCATCGTGATGTTTTTGTATATTCTGTACGGCTTGTTTTTTTATTGGTATTTATATATTGCGGCCGATGGCAGGCTTCCGGATGGAATGGAAGGAACTGCTGCAGACCCTGAAACGTTTTTGACCTCGCGGGAAATCCAACAGTCTGAAGAATATTCACGTGTGAAAAATTTTTTGTATTTTCTATCCGTTCCTTTAGAATGGATCATCTTTTTTGCTGTACTAATATTGGGGGTTTCAAAAAAATTTCAAGTATGGTCGGAAGCTGCCTCCAAATTTGCATCTGTTCAAACAGCACTTTATTATTTTTGGCTGTCGCTGCTCGTTGCTTTCTTAACGCTTCCCATAAGTTTTCTAAGTTATAGGCTTTCGAAGGAGTATCATATTTCCACCCAGCCTCTTTCCTTGTGGCTGAAGGATGAGGTTACTGACTTTTTGGTAAATTATGTTTTGATGGTCATAGCGGTCATCTTTCTTTATTTTCTTATACGCAAGTTTGAAAAACGCTGGTGGCTCTTGGCATGGTTGGCTTCGATTCCGTTTACGTTTTTTATGATGTTTATACAACCTGTTTTGATCGATCCGCTATATAACGACTTTTACCCGTTGAAAAATAAACAATTGGAAGAAAAAATTTTGCACTTGGCTGATCAAGCTGACATTCCGGCAAACCATGTGTATGAAGTGGATATGTCGAAAAAAACAAATGCGCTCAATGCTTATGTAACAGGGATCGGATCCAATTCGAGGATTGTTTTGTGGGACACAACATTAAACAAGTTAAGCGAAGAGGAAATATTATTTATCATGGCTCATGAAATGGGGCATTATGTGATGAAGCACATTTATGTCGGGATTATCGGATATTTGCTCCTTTCATTCTGCGGACTATATATGATCCATCGTCTCATGACGGTTTGCATCAAACGCTGGGGAGCGCTCCTCCATATCCGGTCGATAAGGGACATATCATCATTGCCGCTTTTCCTCCTGCTGTTGGGAATGCTCTCTTTTGCTTCAAGCCCGTTATCAGGAATGGTTTCGAGATTTCAAGAAAAACAGGCGGATCTCTATGCCATTGAGATGACGAAAGATGAAGAAGCAGCGGTCAAAACATTTCAAAACCTTGCGAAATTTAGCAGGAGTGAACTGAATCCTCCGTTTTTGGTAAAATTGTTTAGATACGATCATCCAACTCTCCTCGAACGAATTATTTACATTCAAAGAGAGGACGAACGAACTCCTGATTAAAACAGGGGGTTTTTTTTCGTTGATAAAGGCGGCACTTGCCATTTTCACTATTTATCCTTTCAAAAGAAAGATTTATTGATAAAATAAAAATATATGCCTGAAAGAACTGATTTGAAAGAGTGATAAAAGATGAGCTGGATTGCAAAATTATTGAATTTATTGTTTGGAGAAAATGAAGAAGAAGATTATCGCAAAGAAAATCAGCATAAAAAAATGATCCAAAATAGAAAGAACATGGCGGCTGCAAAAGAGGACGCTGATATAAAAGCGAGGGTGGTCTATCAATATCCAACTGGTAATTTCCGTTTTCCGCTGATCTCTGATGACGAGGAATTCAGACATAAACAAAATTTCAATCAAAAAACATCCAATTTCCATGTCTCAAACACGGAAATCCTGCAAAAAGGGAAAAACGCTTTTCATCCGACAGATATTCCTTCGCCTGTTTTTGGTTTTGGACCAAGAATGAAGGATCCTATCTTAAAGGAGGCCGTGCAAAAAAGACGAGCCGAGGAAGAGATTTCTTCAGTCCGAGAAAAAGACCGGCCACATGAAGAAAATGCTCCAGTCTTTATGGCTAAACACGTTTCCCGTAAAGAGACAGAGTTTCAGGAAAAAGATGAAAACACCCATACATTAGAAGCGGAAAATCCGCCAATGCCGATTCAATTAGCAAATGATGGGTTCGATCAACCAAATTATGAAGAGTCCACGAAAAATGACGATCGTTCAAACGAGCATTCAAGCATTGATGATAAGGTAAATGTTCAAAAAGCAGAGGAAAGGACAAATGATCGCATCATTGACGACTGCGGACAATTAAACAAAGAGGCGGATGAACGGAGTGATCAAACATCCAAAACATTAAAAGAAGAGAACATTCGCAAAGGACTAAATGTTGAGAATACACAGACGAGCCGCCACCATCAAGGCGAAATGATTGAAAAAAATAAGAAGGAACAAACCATTTCCGGGGAAATACAGCAGAACAGAAAGACGGTAATTCCGTACAATGTAATTATGTTTGGGAAGGATAAACAAAAAATCCGTTTATCAGAAAAAAAGAATGGCTATTTGTTTCCGCCTATCACATTGCTCAATATTCCGCCGTTGGAAAAAGGGGCGGATAAGGAATGGATTGAGAAGCAGCAAAAACTGCTGGACATAACGCTAAAAAATTTCCATGTTCAAGCGAAAGTCGTCAATGTTTCTCAAGGACCTTCTGTTACAAGATTTGAAGTGCATCCCGAACCGGGAGTGAAGGTAAGCAAAATAACAAATTTAACAGACGATATTAAGCTGAGTTTGTCAGCTAAGGATATTCGCATTGAGGCGCCGATTCCGGGAAAAAATACAGTGGGCATTGAAGTGCCGAATCGAAAAAGCAAGACGGTTTTCTTGCGCGAAGTTTTAAGATCGAAAGCATTTTCCGGCAGCATGTCGCCGCTTGCTGTCGCTCTTGGTCTCGATATTTCGGGAGAGCCGGTGGTGACAGATGTAAAGAAAATGCCGCATGGGCTCATAGCAGGAGCAACCGGTTCCGGAAAAAGCGTTTGTATAAATACGATTCTTGTCAGCTTGTTATATAAGGCGTCACCAAATGATGTGAAATTGCTTCTGATCGATCCTAAAATGGTTGAGCTTGCACCATATAATCAAATTCCCCACTTGGTCAGCCCTGTTATAACGGATGTAAAAGCTGCCACAGCTGCTTTAAAATGGGCTGTGGAGGAAATGGAAAGAAGGTATGAACTGTTTGCTCATTCAGGGGTAAGAGATATTGAAAAATATAACGATACGCTGAAAGAACATCAACAAAAAGAAAAATTGCCTTATATCGTCATTGTCATTGACGAGTTGGCGGATTTAATGATGGTGTCTCCGGGCGATGTAGAGGAGTCGATTTGCCGAATTGCGCAAAAAGCGAGAGCTTGCGGCATTCATTTATTAATTGCCACTCAAAGACCGTCCGTCGATGTCATAACAGGATTAATTAAAGCCAACATTCCAACAAGGATCGCTTTTTCTGTATCGTCTCAAGTTGATTCAAGGACGATTTTGGATACGACAGGTGCTGAAAGATTGCTTGGAAAAGGAGATATGCTGTTTTTGGAAAACGGCTCTTCAAAGCCTGTTCGAATTCAAGGAACATTTGTTTCTGACGAAGAAATTGACAGAGTTGTCCAGCATGTAAAGCGTCAGCAGGCTCCGCACTACTTGTTTCAGCAGGAGGAGCTGATCAAAAAAGCGAATTGGCAGGAAGAAGATGATTTGTTTTATGATGCATGCGAGTTTGTTATTGAACAAGGACAAGCCTCCACCTCAAGCCTCCAGCGGCGCTTTCGGATTGGCTACAATAGAGCAGCCAGGCTGATAGATTTAATGGAAGAGCACGGCATTATTTCGGCGCCAAAAGGAAGCAAGCCGAGAGATGTTTTAGTGTCGGAAGAAGAACTGAAGGTAATAAAAGAAAATAGTGGAGACAAAACGAACATGTTATGATAGAAATTGTTTTCAGAAGGTTAAGCAGCTATTACGATTATTTCAATTGGAAAAAATACATGTTAAACAAATGGTCATGTTTTTCCTTGAATGTTATAATTTAATGAGGCGTTTAGTCTGTTATGTCATGAAAGGATGATTAGTTGCAAAAGTAGTCATCCGTCATATACTAAGTTACAGATAGACGATTGCTGGAGGTTCTCGTATGAATGTTTATCATTTTGTCGGCATTAAAGGAACGGGAATGAGCGCATTGGCTCAAATCCTTCATGATATGAATCATCGTGTGCAAGGATCTGATATTGAAAAAAGAATCTTTACACAAAAAGGACTGGAAGAAAGAGGGATTCCTATTTTCCCTTTTTCAAAAGATAACATTCGTCCCGGTTTGACAGTCATTGCTGGGAATGCTTTTCCAGATACTCATGTAGAAATTCAAGAAGCTTTGAAGCTTGATTTGAAAGTTTACCGCTATCACCAATTTTTAGGGCACTTTATGAATAATTTTACGAGCATAGCTGTCACGGGTGTGCATGGAAAAACATCAACGACCGGCTTGCTTTCCCATGTAATGCAAGGAGCCCACCCAACCTCTTATTTAATTGGCGATGGAACAGGAAAAGGTGTAGCGGACAGCAAGTATTTTGTATTTGAGGCATGTGAATATCGGCGCCATTTCCTTTCATACCATCCTGATTATGCGATCATGACTAACATCGACTTTGACCACCCTGATTACTATCGGGATCTGGAAGATGTTTTTTCTGCGTTTCAACAGATGGCGCTGCAAGTGAAAAAAGGGATCATAGCCTGTGGCGACGATGAAAATTTGCAGCGGATTCAGGCAAAAGTGCCGGTATTATATTACGGTTTTCAAGAAGAGAACGATTTTCAAGCAAGAAATATAAAGAAAGGCACGGATGGCACGTCGTTTGATGTATATGTTCGAAATACTTTTTATGGCACTTTTGAGATTCCTCTATTCGGGGATCATAATGTTTTAAATGCTTTATCCGTCATTGCTTTATGTCATTACGAAAACATAAGCATCGACTTGATCAAAGAACGGCTGTGCACGTTTAATGGGGTAAAGCGGCGATTTAGCGCCAAAACCATCTGCGGCCAAGTCCTGATTGACGACTATGCCCATCATCCGACGGAAATTAAAGCGACCATTGATGCGGCCCGCCAAAAATATCCTGATAAGGAAATTGTTGCTGTCTTCCAGCCTCATACATTTTCGAGAACGAAATCGTTCTTGCATGAATTTGCGGAAAGTTTAAAGAGAGCCGATAAAGTGTATTTATGTGAAATTTTTGGATCTGCCAGAGAGAACAATGGCGACTTGACAATCGGCGATTTAAAAAATCAAATCGAAGGTGCCGAATTGATCGATGAATCGAATACGGAAAAATTAAAAAAACACGAAGGAAGCGTCATCTTGTTTATGGGTGCGGGCGATATTCAAAAATATCAGATCGCCTATGAAAAGCTGTGCATATAAAAGAAAACGGCTGTATTTTTTAGTGCAGCCGTTTTTCTTTTCGTTTATTTCAAGTTTTCCGGGTTTAACTGTTCAAGTTCTGGCAAAACAAATCTTCCATCTTTGCGGATAAGGACATCGTCGAAATAAATTTCCCCGCCGCCGTATTCAGGACGTTGGATCATGACCATATCCCAGTGGATGTTGGAATGGTTGCCGTTATATGCTTCGTCATAGCACTGGCCGGGCGTGAAATGGAAGCTTCCGGCAATCTTTTCATCGAATAGTATATCCTGCATCGGATGAAGAATATACGGATTGACGCCAATGGCAAACTCGCCAATGTAGCGTGCTCCATCATCAGTATCCAATATCCCGTTGATTCTATCAGTGTCGTTCGCTTTTGCATCGATGATCTTTCCATCTTTCAATGTCAATTGTACATGTTCAAACGTAAAGCCTTGATATGGGGATGGTGTATTAAACGTTATTTTGCCGTTGACTGAATCTTTAACAGGAGCCGTGTACACTTCTCCATCCGGAATATTCATTCGGCCTGCGCATTTAATCGCCGGAATGCCTTTTATAGAGAATGTCAAATCTGTATCGGGGCCTGTAATGTGGACTTTGTCCGTATGGTTCATGAGATCGACGAGAGCATCCATTGCTCGATCCATTTTGCTGTAATCAAGAGTGCATACATTGAAATAAAAATCTTCAAACGCTTCCGTGCTCATTTTCGCAAGCTGAGCCATTGACTCATTCGGATATCTGAGCACGACCCATTTCGTTTTTGGCACCCGAATTTCCCTGTGCACTTTTTGGCCGATCGTTCTTCCTTCCAATTTCAATTTTTCCTCCGGAACATCTGCGAACTCATTTATGTTGCGTCCAGATCTTAATCCTATGTATGCATCCATTTTTTCCATCACATTGGCTTCAAACTCAGCCATCATTTCAAATTGTTTCTCTTGCCCTTCAAGTATTAAAGCTCTGTTGATTTGGTGATCCTTTAAAGAAACAAATGGAAGCGCTCCGGCATGATACGCTTCACGAACAAGTGCAATGACTAGTTCCCGCTCCAAGCCGAAATTTTCAATCAGCACCTTTTCCCCTTGTTTCAGCTGGCAAGAATAATGAATTAATGTCTTTGCCAATTTTTCAATTCTTGGATCTTTCACGTTCTTCCCTCCTGCCATAGTTGTTGTACAATGTTATTGTACCGTTTTCAAGCGCTTTTTACATCTTTGCTTGGAAAATTTCGCATCTAAAAAGTGTTTTAGAAGATGTCCATTCTTTTCGGCAACTTTCAGAAAAAACAGTAAAGAGAAGAAAGTTCGTTAGTTGCTGTCGAAAACAATCATCATATGTTTCGTTCGCCCGTTAGAGATGGTATGATAAATAGAGAGAGAACAAGGAGGTATCACATTGGAGCTTATCCTTTATGTCAGCATCGCTTTAATAGCAGTCGCTTTTAGTGTATTGGTTGTTTATTTAGCCAAAACGTTAAAGTCGCTCCGGATCACGCTAGATCATGTTGCAGGAACGCTTGCGGGCTTGGAAAAACAAATGGAAGGAATTACGAAAGAAACAACAGATTTATTGCATAAAACGAATCTGTTGGCGGAAGACATCCAAAAAAAAGCGGAAAAGATCAATTCGGTGGTTGACGCTGTACAAGATGTCGGTGCATCAATACGTCAATTTAATCAATCAGTTGCGAAAATTTCAAACAATGTGGCAAAGCAAATGGAAAAAAATGAAGAAAAAATTGTCCAAGCAGTTCAGTGGACAAGCACTGTAATGGAATTGGTAAGCAAACTGAAACTGCGCAAGAAACAGCAAAAACAGTTGGAATCCGATAGCTGACTGTCTAGGGAACAGGCGATGAAAAAAGCGAAATGATCAAGGAGGAAAAGAAATGGCAAAAAATAAATTGGATAAAAAAGGTTTTTTGCTCGGAACGATTGTCGGAGCTGCCGCCGGCATAGCGGCTGCATTATGGATGGCGCCAAAAAAAGGAAAAGAAATTCGGGAAAATGTAAATGATCAGGCAAACAAGATGAAAGAAAAAACAGTTAAGCTCACAAACGAAGCATATGAAAAAGGAGTGCAGTTTATCAGTTTGGCCAAGGATAAAACAAAAAGCTTCCAGCGGGCTCTTCAAGAACAGTCCGCCGATATGATGAAAAAAATAAGGGAGAAAGGCGATCAAGATGCGACGGAGGAAGAAACGGAAAAAAAAGAAGTGGACAAACCAGTAGAGACAAAGGAAGAAACAGAAGAAAATCATTAAGCAAAAGGTGATCAATCATTGGCGGAACCGCTGATGATTTTCTATTTTTGATAAACGATTCCAAAAAATGAGAGGTGCGGAAACATGAAAGTAGAATCGATTGAACAATTTCAAGCAATCATCGACAAAGAAAAAGAACTTTTATTTTTTAAAAATAGTTTGACTTGTCCCATCAGCCAAAAAGCTTTTCGAGAATTTCAATCCTTTGTGAAGGATCATCCCAACCTCCCTGCTTATTACCTTCATGTCCAAGAAGCGAGGGAGCTTTCAAATTATATCGCTGATTTTTTTCAAGTGAAGCATGAGTCTCCACAAGTGTTGTTTATAAATGAACAAGCGGTTTGCTGGCATATGAGCCATTGGAATATTACGTATCAAGAACTTGAAAACAAATTGGCCAAATAATCTTTTATACCAAAACGCTTTATCGCTTAAAAGCGTTTAATCAATAAAGAAATTTTTAGTGACATTTAAAAGATTATGGTTTATAATATCCCTAATTATATTCCAATGCAGTTTGAAATTTTGCGGAATTGAAAGGGTGGCAAAAATGAGCAATCATGAGTTGGATGCATTAAGAGAACGAGTAGATGAAATCAATTTGCAAATTTTAAAGTTGATTAATGAACGGGGGAGACTCGTACAGGAAATTGGAAAGGCAAAAGAAGCACAAGGCGTTAATCGGTATGACCCTGTTCGCGAACGAAAAATGCTGGATATGATTAAAGAGCATAATGACGGCCCTTTTGAAGATTCAACATTGCAGCATATATTCAAGGAAATCTTTAAAGCGGCATTAGAGCTGCAAGAAGATGACCATCGCAAAGCGCTGCTTGTTTCCAGAAAGAAAAAACCTGAGAACACCATTGTGGATGTAAAAGGAGAAAAAATCGGCGACGGCAAACAATATTTTGTAGTCGGCCCATGTGCTGTTGAAAGCTATGAACAAGTTGCCGTTGTCGCAGAAGCAGCGAAAAAACAAGGATTGAAGCTTTTGAGAGGCGGTGCTTATAAACCGAGAACATCGCCATACGATTTCCAAGGACTAGGTGTTGAAGGGCTGAAAATTTTAAAACGAATTGCTGAAGAGTATGATATGGCGGTTATTAGTGAAATTGTGTCGCCTCATGATATTGAAATGGCGCTTGATTATATTGATGTCATTCAAATCGGCGCGCGCAACATGCAAAACTTTGAATTATTAAAAGCCGCTGGATCTGTAAGGAAACCTGTATTATTAAAACGCGGGCTTTCCGCAACACTATCTGAATTTATGAATGCTGCCGAATACATCATTTCCCGTGGAAATGATCAAATTATTCTTTGTGAACGCGGAATTCGTACGTATGAACGAGCTACAAGAAACACTCTTGACATTACAGCGGTTCCGATTTTGAAACAAGAAACACATTTACCTGTGTTTGTAGATGTCACTCATTCAACCGGCCGCCGCGACCTTCTTCTTCCTGCTGCAAAAGCTGCTCTTGCCATTGGCGCTGATGGCGTAATGGCTGAAGTGCATCCGGATCCTGCCGTTGCTTTATCTGATTCGGCGCAGCAAATGGATATTCAACAGTTCAACGAGTTCATATCAGAATTAAAACCTTTAGCAAAAGTTAATGTTTAATTGAGATGGTTGTTTAAAAAGGAGCCTTTTAGCGGGCTCCTTTTTTTCGGAATGGATTTGCTGTTATTTAATCAATTTTTTTGCTGATCAGCAAATTTTTTTGAACAAAAATAGAAAAAATAATAGAAAACCTCACAAAACATTGCGGTAGTCGGTTTTGTATCGTATGATATGTTCAGGCGGGATGAAACAGCGATTACATATTGATTTGTAAAACGAGGAGTGTTGAAAAATGAATAATGTCACGATATATGATGTGGCTCGTGAGGCGAACGTTTCAATGGCGACCGTTTCGCGGGTCGTGAACGGGAATCCAAATGTAAAGCCTACAACAAGAAAAAAGGTGCTGGAAGCTATTGAACGACTCGGCTACCGTCCGAATGCGGTGGCAAGAGGCCTAGCAAGTAAAAAAACGACAACGGTGGGAGTCGTTATACCGGATGTATCAAGCACATTTTATTCGGAATTGGCGCGTGGAATTGAAGATATTGCCACCATGTATAAGTACAATATTATTTTAAGCAATTCGGATCAAAACAAACAAAAGGAGTTTCATTTATTAAATACCCTTTTAGGCAAACAAGTCGACGGTATTGTATTTATGAGCGGCAACATAACGGATGAACACGTCGAAGAATTTAAACGTTCCCCTGTTCCAATTGTGCTTGCCGCATCATTTGACGAGAATGATGAAATTCCTTCTGTCAATATTGATTATGAACAAGCTGCATATGATGCCGTTAAATTTTTAATTGACAAGGGGCATAAGCAAATAGCATATGTTACAGGCCCGCTGGAAGAGCCGGTAAATAAAATCAAAAAATTAAATGGCTATCAACGGGCTTTGGAAGAAGCCGGATTATCCTTAAATGAAGAATATATCATTGAAGGGGATTATTCATATGAATCCGGGATTGAAGCTTTTGACAAAATCTTAGAATTGTCTCCGAAACCGACGGCTGTCTTTGTCGGAACGGACGAAATGGCGCTCGGCGTCATTCATGCCGCTCAAGATAAAGGCTACAAAATACCGAACGACTTTGAAGTTGTCGGTTTTGATAATACCCGATTAGCGGTCATGGTCCGTCCTAAGCTGACAACGGTCGTGCAGCCGACGTATGATATCGGTGCCGTTGCAATGCGCCTGCTAACAAAATTGATGAACAAAGAAGAAGTGGATAATCAAATTGTTACACTTCCCCACCGTATTGAGATCAGACAGTCCACCAAATAAAAACATGCGGTCAAGCATTGAGAAGCTTGACCGTGTTCTTTCCCGTCATTATTTCATGCTGTTTTGGCGGATATATCGAAGCGCCGATTGAAGGGTTCTGCTATTTTTTTCCTCAATCTCTTTTTTTCTCGGTATCGGTTTATATAAAGGGTTTGGGTCTTCCCAGCTTGTAATTAATGGGACAGGAGAGGTTTTCTGCCAATTCTCCACCCAGTCTTTTGGAAGCAAACCGTTTGCTTTCTTCATCTGTTGTTTCATCTCAAGCCATATAAATGCCCAAGCTCTCGGCACAGTCCGCCAAATATCGTATCCCCCGCCTCCCACTGCTATCCATTTCCCGCCACAATATTGATGTGCCAGTTGATGGGCAACCTTAGGAATTTCCCGATAAATTTGAATGGTTGCACATAAATGGGTTAATGGATCATAGTAATGAGCGTCTGCACCGTTTTGGGTAACGATGACGTCAGGTTTAAAGTATTCGGCAATTTCCCTAACGGCTTCTTTATAGACATTCAGCCATGATTCATCTTCCGTAAAGGCATCAAGAGGGAAATTAAAACAAAAACCGTATCCAGATCCGTGTCCACGTTCATGAACATCTCCTGTTCCTGGGAATAAATACTTTCCTGTTTCATGAATGGACACTGTACAAACGTTCGGATCATCATAGAAAGCCCATTGGACGCCGTCTCCGTGGTGTGCGTCCGTATCAATATAAAGCACTTTTGCCCCATATTTTTCAACGATATATTTGATGGCGACTGCACTGTCATTATAAATGCAAAATCCGGACGCTTTTCCGCTTAATCCGTGATGGAGCCCGCCTCCCAAATTAAGGGCGTGAACTGCTTTCCCTGTCATGACGTAATCGACTGCTGTCAATGTCCCGCCGACTAAAAGCGAGCTTGCTTCATGCATGCCTTGAAAAACCGGGGTATCTTCCGTACCGAGCCCGTAATTTAATGCTTCCTGTTCACTAAGCTTGCCTTCTCCCGCCAGTTTCACTGCCCGAATAAAGTTTTCATCATGGATGAGCTGAAGTTCTTCTTCCGTTGCATATCTTGGCTCGATGATTTCATCTTCTTCAAGCGCTTTCATTTTTTTTAACAAATCCACTGTCATTTCCACACGCAGCTGGTTAAATGGGTGCTTATTACTAAATTTGTAACTTAAAAAAAGGGGGGAGTATACAAACACACTATCTTTTTTCATGTTTAATCACCTTATATGTTTGGCCAAACCACCGTGTAGCCTTTCTCTTTTAAATCAGCAACAAGCTCCAAAGGATTCATCGTTTGCACGCGGAATACTAAAACCTTCGTTTGATCGTCCCCATCCGGGTATACAAAGACGCTTGAAATGTTGACTTTTCTTTTGTGGAAAACGGCCGATACTTCAGACAACATGCCGGTGATATTAGGCACTCTCACTTCGATCCGTGAACTTGGGTGATGAGCCCCCATCATCTTTACAAATGTATGAAGAACATCCGTCTCCGTAATAATGCCAACAAGTTTTTCGTTTTGTAAAATCGGCAGGCAGCTGATTCGATGCTCAAAAAATAATGCTGCAGCATCTTCAATAAAATCGAGCGGATGTCCGGTGATAACATCCGTAACCATAATTTCCCTAATTGGTTTGTTTAAAAGATGGGACCATTGGTCATGATCTTTTAAAAGGATGGAAGAGCTCGCATCCCGAATGTCTCTGTCGGAAACAATTCCGACTACATGGTTTTCCTCATCAACGATTGGAAGATGGCGGATTCTTTTCAGCTTAATGATGTTCACAGCATCGAGAATCGAATTGTGAGGTGAAAGTGTGAGCACGTCTTTTTGCATAATTTTTTCAATAATCACGGAACCGTCTCCTTTCTATCCGCTGTTTTGAGAATTAATAGAAAAAGCGGTTTCGAAATCTCAGCTGATCAAACTTTTGTATGGAGTCTTGATCTACTTTTTTTCCTATTCGCGCCATTAGGCAGTTTGCGGGATGGGAGCAGATTTCAGGATCATCTGTTGCAAACCATTCAAGCCCGCCGGCATTCATCATCTTTTCCATCATTTTTCGATATTCCCAAACACTTAAACCGGTTCCTTTTAAATCCCAATGCCAATAATATTCCGTTGTAATAATAATATATTTTTCCATTTCTTCATCCATCATGGAAACAATCAGCAAATTTTGTCCGATGGAACAGCCTCGATATTTTGGAATGACTTCAATGGCGCCCAGTTCAATCAAGTTGTCCATATTTCCTTCAGACCATCTTTCAAGGGGATCGGGATATAAAAAAGTGACATATCCGATAATCCATTTATCAGTTCTGGCAATGATGATGCGGCCTTCCGGAAGATTGGCAATCTCTATTAATGCTTTATGCTGTTCTGGTGCAGGCCGAAAAGATTTTAAATCTTCATGAAATTCATACTCTTGAAGCCGCTCCCCTTTCACAGGACCCTCGATCAGAACCGAACCATGTGGTGTTTGCAATTCTTTTCGATGATATGTCTTTTTATGTTCCATTATATAACACCGCCTAGCATCTTCTAGCCTCTCTCATATTATACAAAAAAGGGGAGCTAAAATGTTTGTTATTTTGCGAGAAATTTTACAAAATTGCGAAAAGTGGTAAAGTGTTATATTATAGTCTTGGCGATATTATTTCAGGGGGGAATAAGTAATGAAAGTGGAAGCGCTATCAGCAACAAAGGGGAATCATAATCTTCCAAATTATGAAGAAGCATATGCAAATTTTGATTGGAAGGAAGTTGAAGAAAATTTTACTTGGAGCAAAACAGGCAAAATAAATGCTGCATATGAAGCAATTGACCGCCATGCAGAAGGGTTTAGAAAAAACAAAGTCGCTCTCTATTATCGCGATGCCAACCGTGAGGAAAAATATACATTTAAAGAAATGAAAGAGCTTTCTAACAAAGCGGCAAATGTTTTGAAAGAGACGACTAATGTTCAGAAGGGCGACAGAGTTTTTGTGTTCATGCCAAGAAGCCCAGAGTTATATTTTGTTATTTTAGGAGCCATTAAATTAGGCGCCATTGTCGGTCCATTGTTTGAGGCATTTATGGAGGGTGCTGTCAAGGATCGTCTTGAAGACAGCGAAGCCAGCGTCATTGTGACGACAAAGGAACTTTTGCCGAGAGTTCCGATGAATGACTTGCCGTTTCTCAAACATGTCGTCGTTGTCGGGGAAGATGTGAAAGAAGAAGGAAAAATCATCAATTTTTTTGCTCATTTTGAAAAAGCAAGCAAGGAATTGGAAATTGAATGGGTGGAGCGAACAGACGGTTTTCTTTTGCATTATACGTCTGGTTCAACTGGGAAACCGAAAGGAGTCCTTCACGTCCATAATGCGATGATTCAGCATTATCAAACGGGGAAATGGGTTCTCGATTTGAAGGAAGAGGATATTTATTGGTGTACGGCAGACCCCGGCTGGGTGACCGGAACCGTTTACGGCATCTTTTCTCCTTGGCTTCTCGGTGCGACAAATGTCATTGTCGGCGGTCGATTCAGCCCTGATTATTGGTATGAAACGATTGAGAAAATCGGCGTCACTGTTTGGTACAGTGCACCGACTGCGTTTCGCATGTTAATGGGTGCTGGAGACCAATTGGTCAAAAAATATAATCTTGGTTCATTGCGCCATATTTTAAGCGTCGGTGAACCTTTAAACCCGGAAGTTATTCGATGGGGAATGAAAGTATTTCAGAAACGAATTCATGATACATGGTGGATGACGGAAACAGGCGGACATCTTATTTGCAATTATCCATGCATGGATATTAGACCCGGATCGATGGGCAAGCCGATACCAGGAGTAAAAGCAGCGATTATTGATGATCATGGAAATGAACTGCCGCCAAACAGAATGGGAAATCTGGCTATTAAAAAAGGCTGGCCTTCCATGATGTATACTATTTGGAACAATCCGGGAAAATATGAATCTTATTTTATCGGCGACTGGTATGTATCAGGGGACTCCGCTTACATGGATGAAGACGGCTATTTTTGGTTCCAAGGACGTGTAGATGATGTCATTATGACTTCAGGCGAGCGCGTTGGCCCGTTTGAGGTGGAAAGCAAACTTGTGGAGCATCCTGCCGTTGCAGAGGCGGGGGTTATCGGAAAACCGGATCCAGTCCGCGGGGAAATTATAAAAGCGTTTGTAGCTCTGCGCGGCGGTTATGAACCGTCAGAAGAATTGAAAGAAGACATACGCCAATTTGTCAAAAAAGGTTTAGCTGCCCATGCAGCACCAAGGGAAATTGAATTTTGCGAAAAGCTGCCGAAAACCCGCAGCGGAAAAATTATGCGCCGCGTCTTGAAGGCTTGGGAGCTTAATTTGCCGACGGGCGATTTGTCGACAATGGAAGATTAAAAGGAAAGAAATGCCGCAAGCTTGTTAAAGCAGGTTTGCGGCTTTGCTGTGTGCAGTTTTTAGGCGCTATTGATAGAATAAACGCTGAATAATTGTAATAGGAGAGAAGCATATGGAATCATCCCTTTTGTTGAAAGAACTGCAAACGAATGAGGAAATCCGGCAGAATTTTCAGCCATGAAACATTTGCGTACTCATTTTAATGAACAATCATTTCCTGAATCAGTTCTTGAAGCTTAACAAAAAGAAGGATACAAATTAATGGCTCTTTACGATCATCATTAGATGGCTGCCATCACAGGATTTATGCCAAAGGATCACTTTATAATCGGCGGTTCCATTTGGATTTGTGATTTAGTGGCATTTCCTGAGGAGGAAAAGGATGCGGTATAAAGCTCTTATGTCCTATATTCATCAATATGTTGAGGAAAATAGCTATTTATATGGTTTCTTTATGTTCCGGGTTCCAGCGTCTTGACTCACATCGTTTCTAAGACGAAAAGAAAAAAATGTATATTTTGATTTTTAAACAGATTGCCGGGGCAGCAGTCGGGAAATAAAGAAAAAGAACCGGGGACGGTTCTTTTTCTTTATTTCCTAGTTCAGTTTTCGCCGTTTTAAGGAGCAGCTTTATTTATGTCTCCGCTTGTTTTTTTTCATTTGGTTTTGCTTTGTTTTTTGCCGTTTGCTTCGGTTTTTCTTGAGGAACGTTTTTTACGATGGATGACGGCGGCGATTCTTTTCCAGCCACATCCACCGCAACGACATAATAGGCGGATGGAGATTGGCCAACAGAGACGCTTAAATGATTTTTTGCCGGTATGCTGGCAATTTTCTTGAAATTTTTTGAATCGGCGGAGGCTGCGTAAACTCTGTAGCCTATTACATCATTTTCGCCGCTTTTGCTCCAAGATAATGTTGTTCCATTAAGTTTGACAGCGGAAATTTTAGCAGGAGTTTTGCCATTGTCTTTGAGAACCCTGTTTCCAGTCACCGTTAAAGCATCAAGCCTTGCTCCTTCAGGAAGAAGTTTTGTTAATTGGGACACGTTTGACACTCCAAGTTTCTCCAGTAATTCTTTTTTCAGGACAGGCCCTTCTTGGACAAATTCAGCAGGTGCATTTGCCGGCACTTGATATGCCACGTTGTTTACGAAAACAAATTTGCCGTATCCCAAGCTATTATCCGCTTTTTTCGGGATATATTTCACGTTGTATAAATCCGTTTGAACAAGCCCTGCTTTCTTGCAAAGATCAGAAGGCAATTCCCCGGAAACGGAACAATACGATCTTGACACAATTCCTCCAGGCATTTTAAAGGTTGCATTTGGATCAACAAGCTTTGGACGAATGCTGTATGCCCCGTTCATCAATTTTGCCCATAGCAATATATTCCGTTTGCTGTAGCTTAATCCTTTATAGGTGGTTTCCAGCCGTTTCGGCGTATCATAGCCAATCCATGTGCCGAATGTTACATTTGGGTTTGTAGCCACGAACCATGCATCCCTATAATTTTGGCTTGTTCCTGTTTTGCCCGCCCAATCGGAGCGAAATGCCAAGTAGCTGTTTAGCGAAGAGGCTGTGCCACTTCGAATGACATCCCGCATCATGTCAATGGTTAAATAAGCTGTTTGCGGTGAAAAGACTTTCGTTTTAGCCGGTTTATGTTGATAGACAACCTTTCCATCTTTTGTTTCAATTTTTTCGATCATATATGCATCCACAAATTCGCCGCCATTGGCAAAGGTTGCATATGCATTGACATTTTCTTCAACCGTTACCCCGTAGGTCATTCCCCCAAGGGCAAGGGAAATCGCACTGTAATCCTCTTTAGCCAATGTTGTAAAGCCCATTTTTTCCAAATATGTTACAGGATTGTGCGAAATGATTTTTGCATATGTTTTCACAGCGGGAATGTTATAGGATTGTTTTAAAGCCGTCCTCATACTGATTAATCCGTGGTAGCCTCCACCGTAGTTTTGCGGACGGTATCTTCCGATTGAAAAAGGGAGGTCGGCCACAACAGTACCGGGCTGAACAATTCCCATTTCCATTGCCGGGCCATAGACAAGGAGCGGTTTCATTGTTGATCCATTTGATCTTAAAGCGCTTGTAGCATGGTTGGTTTGTTCTCGGTTATGGTCGCGCCCGCCGACAAAGGAAATAATTTTTCCCGTTTTATTTTCAATCAAGATTGCGCCCACTTCCACGGGCTCTTGTACCGTTTTCAACTTACCGGTTTCAGGGTCTTTTTTCTTTTCCGGCTTTGGACTTCCGTAATATTCATAGTTTTTTGCAATTTCCTGCATTTTGTCATAAATTGCTTTATCAATAGTCGTGTGAATTTTATATCCGTTTTGTCTTAGGTTTTTATATGCTGTTGTCATATATTGCTGATAAAGTTTTTTGTCATTTTTTTTCAGTTTGTCAAGTTTATGCCCATCTTTTTCGGCGAGTTGTTTTGCTAAAATATCCGTTGCTCTTTTCTCGACTTCGAACATCAGCCAAGGATATTTCTCGGTGGCCGATTCTTTTTCTTTTGTTAAGTGCGCCCGCAAATCAAACTTGAGGGCTTCCTCATATTCTTTTTTTGTAATATAGCCTTCTTCGTACATTTTTCGCAAAACCATTTTCATTCGGTTGATGCCGGGTGATAAATCTTTTTTCACTTCCCCTGTTCTTGTAAACGGAGAATAAACAAATGGGCTTTGCGGAAGACCTGCGATAAATGCTGCTTGGGGAATGGTCAGATCTTTCGCATTGACTCCGAAAATTCCTTGCGCCGCGGCCTGAACGCCGGCAATGTTCCGGCCCGAACTGTTGCGGCCAAATGAAGATACGTTTAAATATGCTTCTAAAATTTGATCTTTTGAAAAAAATTTTTCCAATCGTAAAGCAAGAAGAATTTCTTTCGCTTTTCTTTCAAACGACACTTCGTTTGTTAAAATTTGATTTTTGATTAATTGTTGTGTCAAGGTGCTGCCGCCTGTTCGAACGGAGGAGTTGGTGAATTCTTGGAAAAGAGCTCTCATAATTGCTTTTGGAACAATTCCTTTATGTTCATAAAAATATTCGTCTTCAATGGCGATAATGGCATGTTTCAGATGTTCCGATACTTTGTCTAATTTCACTTCCTCCCGCTCTAGATCAGAACGGAGCTTCCCCAAATAGACGTTGCCGGCAAAATACACTTTTGTTGTTTCCGAATAATCATAAATGTCTTTTTCCATTTCTTGATAAGAACGAACAGGTTCATCCTTCACTAATGAGGCAAAATATCCTGCGCCCAAACCGCCGATAAATGCAAGCCCCATTAAGCCGAGCATTAAAAACAATAAAAACAAATTCCATGCAACATTGTATGTAATCAACAATTTTTTTCGATGTTTAGCGTAATAAGAGATTAGCCGCCTGAACCTCTCATTCCATTTCTCCATGTTGATCATCCCCCTATAAATCTAGTTTATTATAGCATATTTTGATGTGGATAGCTTTTCCTAATTCAGTTGACAAAGGTGCTCGAATATGCTAAAAAACATAAATAAGCAAAATCTTGAGCATTGATTGGAGAAAGTAGCGGGCATTTCCCTGTTTCAGAGAGCTGGTGGCCGGTGCGAATCAGCACATAAATGCTTTGCGAATTACCTCCATGAGCATTCTTTGTGAAGGCATAGTAGCAAAGAACGGTCCATAGCCGTTATCTTTAATGAGTGAAGAACTTGTTTGTTCTTAAGTAGGGTGGTACCGCGTTAATTTGAACGTCCCTTCATGGAGGGGCGTTTTTTGTTTGCCATAATGAAAAAAGGAGTGATGTTTAATGAAAGCTTTGCTTGAAGACTTAAAATATCGCGGCCTCATTAATCAAGTGACAGATGAGGAAGGGCTAAGCAAACTGTTATCAGAGGGGCAGGTGAGGCTGTATTGCGGATTTGACCCAACAGCAGACAGCCTTCATATCGGCCATTTGCTGCCGATATTAACGTTAAAAAGATTTCAAGAGGCTGGTCATCAACCGATTGCCCTTGTTGGAGGTGCAACCGGTTTAATTGGCGATCCGAGCGGAAAAAAACAGGAGAGAACGCTGAATGAAAAAGAAACGGTAAAACAATGGTCAGAGCGCATTAAGGAACAACTTTCCCGCTTTTTGGATTTTGAAAAAGAGGGGAATCCGGCCATTTTAGCCAACAACTACGATTGGATCGGATCATTGGATGTCATTACATTTTTGCGCGATATCGGCAAAAGCTTTGGCTTAAATTACATGCTGGCGAAAGAAACCGTTCAATCGAGAATTGAAACGGGAATTTCTTTTACGGAATTCAGCTACATGATTTTGCAATCGTACGATTTTTTAAAGCTGTACCAAACTTACGATTGCCGCTTGCAAATTGGCGGAAGCGATCAATGGGGGAATATTACGGCGGGGCTTGAATTAATTCGGAAAACGGAAGAAAATGCGAAAGCGTACGGCCTAACGCTTCAGCTTGTCACGAAGGCCGACGGCACCAAATTCGGTAAAACGGAAGGCGGAGCTGTTTGGCTTGATAAAGAAAAAACAACGCCATATGAATTTTATCAGTTCTGGATCAATACTGATGACCGGGATGTTATCAAATATTTGAAATATTTTACTTTCTTATCGAAAGAAGAAATTGAACAAATGGCAGAAGAAGTGAAAAATGCTCCCGAAAAACGATTGGCGCAAAAAGCGTTGGCGGAAGAAGTGACAAAGCTTGTCCATGGCGAAGAGGCGCTCAAGCAAGCTGTCAAGATTTCCGAAGCGCTGTTCAGCGGCAATATAAAAGCCTTAACAGCAGAAGAAATTAAACAAGGCTTTAAAGATGTGCCTTCTTATGAAACAACTGAAAAAGAAATCGGATTAGTCGATTTATTAGTTCAGGCGAAAATTTCCCCATCGAAACGGCAGGCAAGAGAAGACATCGGAAACGGTGCGATTTACATTAACGGCGAACGGGTGCAGGAGCTTGATTATATTGTGTCTGAAAAAGACACCATCGAAGGTCAATTTGCTGTGATCCGCCGGGGCAAAAAGAAATATTTCTTAATTCGTTTTCAATAATTAATATTAATACAGACCTTGACGGGATGGCACATGAAGTGGATGGGAAAATGGGTTTTCAATAATTAATATTAATACAGACCTTGTTGGTAATTTATCATAGAGGCAACACCACCTTCAATTGAGTAATACGTGTACTTATTGAAGGTGGTGTTTTCGTATAAAGTGCGTTTTCAAAAGAAAAGTACAAAGAGTGTTGCAATACGAACCGAACGGATCAAATTTCAATGGGAGTTATTTCAAAAATTTTATCGGATTTTGCATTTTGCAACCTGTTTTAATGGGGATTGCATGTTCGTTTTCATCAATGTAAGAGACTCTATAAAAAGGTAGGCCATGATAATGAAGGGAATATAGGGTAGCTTTTTATTAATTAGGTAAAGCATTGGGAATAAAATCCCAATGCTAATTTTTTGCCTCTCAAATCACCACGGTGAACCGTACCATAAGTAAGTATCGATTTTTGGAGATAGCTTAGTAGATGGATTTTGGAGAAATGTAACTGTGAAGGACAAAAATAATCTAATAAAATTTGTAAATGTCCTTCATAGAGGCGATGAAGTCCAAAAAGAAGCAATTGTATATACTGAATGTCCGTCAAAAGACTTTTGACGGACATAATGAAGATAGAAAGCATAAGAAAAGTCCTTCATAAGACTCCTGAAGGACATAAATAAGATAGAAAACATGGGAAAAGAAAGTCAAAATCCATTGAAAACGATTGATATATCAACTTTCTAAAACATTAAGGGAGTGCCTATAAGTGGATTTAAGTCAATATTTTGGACACCAATAAGTGAAATTTAATTTTGATCTCATGCCATATTTTTCATGACATCGC
>NZ_JBVVUU010000035.1:0-25755 GCF_056032925.1 Aeribacillus sp. JST-2 | reverse complement strand
AACCCCGGTACGCTCAACCCTTTGTGGGAGGGGCGCGCCCCTCCCACAAAGGCAACCACCCAAGATATGCGATTGTCAAGGAGCGTATCGGACTGGAAATTCGATAAAAAAACTTTCTGAAACTTAGTATACGAGGAGGTTGGGTCATGTCAGATATTTTGACACTTACTGAAGCTGCTGCATATCAAATAAAAGATATGATGAGAGAAAACGAAGAAGAAGGCAGCTTTTTGCGAATTGGCGTAAAAGGCGGCGGCTGCACTGGTCTTTCTTACGGAATCGGTTTTGAACAAGAGAAGCAAGCCGATGATCATGAATTTGAACAATTCGGCATTCGAATTTTAGTTGATAAAGACAGCGCTCCGATATTGAAAGGAACGAAAATTGATTATAAACAATCATTGCTCGGTGGAGGATTTACAATCGATAATCCGAATGCCATTGCCTCATGCGGCTGCGGCGCATCTTTTAGAACAGCAGCAAATGCCGGCAGACCGGAGCAATGTTAAAGAGACCAAACAGCTTTACTCTTTTCCATGCAACAAAGAAGACGGTTTCGTCCCGCCTTCTTTTTTATTTTTCAAACATGCTAGTGCTGTGCATAGGCTGCACTCTTGCGTTCGGGTCGATATAGTTTTTCGCATTATTGACAGCAATCGGCGCTTCACCAAAGCCAGTGGCAATTAATTTGACTTTGCCGTCGTATGTGCAAATATCTCCTGCTGCATAAATTCCTTGAATGTTCGTTTCCATTTTCGAATTGACGGCAAGTGAATTTTTTTCAATGTTCAGCCCCCAATTTTTAATCGGTCCAAGCGACGAAACAAAACCGAAATTTACGATCACCTCATCGGCTTCAAGAACCTCTTTTCGGCCGCTTTTTGGTTCTTCAACGACTATTTTTTCAATTCGATCTTGTCCGATCAGTTCTGCAGGTACAAACGGCGTGAGGACATTCACTTTCGAATTCATCATTTGGTTAACGCTATGTTCATGAGCTCGAAATTTATCTCTTCGATGGACGATGGTGACCTGTGCAGCGATCGGTTCAAGCATTAATGCCCAATCAACAGCCGAATCTCCTCCCCCAAAAAGGACAACTTTTTTCCCGGCAAAATAATTTAAATCCTCAACAAAGTAATGCAAATTTTTGCCCTCGTATTTTTCGGCGTTCTCAAGCTGAAGTTTTCTTGGTTGGAAAGCTCCGTTGCCGGCTGTGATAACGATTGTTTTGGACAAATGAATTTCGGAATTTGTGGTTATCATAAAGGTGCCGTCATCTTGTTTTTCAACTTGCTCCACCGTCTGTTCCAAACATATCGTCGGGTTAAACATCGACATTTGTTCTTTTAAATGATGGATCAACTCCTTTGCGCGAATTTTTGGAAATCCAGCTACGTCATATATGTATTTTTCAGGATATAATGCTGTTAATTGCCCGCCCAATTGCGGAAGGCTTTCTATTATTTTAACGGAAGCCTGCCGCATTCCGCCGTAAAATGCGGCAAACATCCCAACAGGACCCCCTCCAATTATAGTGATATCGTAAACATTGCGATCTTCTTTCATCATATATTCCTCCCCAAGTCATCTTCTTAAAATGTGAAGATTTGATTGCATTCTACATATTAAGTTTAACATAAAGTTCCTGATTATTCTGAACAAGAAAATTTATCTTGAAATGTCTGAGTGAAAGGGATATTATGTCTATAGATGAAAAGTTAATATTTTGTGAACTAATTTGTAATTTTTTGTAAAGGAAAGTGAATGTTTTCACAAATTTCCGAAAGGTTTTCAGAACACTTTTATGAACCATAATAATATTATATAGTAGAAAAGGTTGGTGTGTCCTGTGAATAATCCGAAAGTAGTCATTTTAGGGGCGGGTTATGGCGGTTTAATGACTGTGACGCGTCTTCAAAAATTGCTTAGTGTGAACGAAGCAGACATTACGCTTGTAAATAAGCATGATTACCATTATGAAACGACATGGCTTCATGAAGCTTCTGCCGGCACTTTGCACCATGACCGCTGCCGTTATTTAATTAAAGATGTTATTGATACAAGCAAAGTAAACTTTGTGCAAGATACGGTGAAGTTGATCAAGACAGATGAGAAAAAAGTGATTCTTAATAACGGCGAACTTGAGTATGATTATTTGGTAGTAGCTCTAGGCTCTCACCCTGAAACATTTGGAATTAAAGGGTTAAAGGAATTTGCTTTTTCGATTTCAAACATTAATTCTGCCCGGCAAATTCGCGAGCATATTGAATATCAATTCGCTACATATAATACAGAGGAAGAAAAAGACGATACGCGCTTAACGATCGTTGTTGGCGGCGCCGGTTTTACCGGAATTGAGTTTTTAGGTGAACTTGCAAACCGAATTCCGGAACTTTGCAAAGAATATGATATTGATCCTAAAAAAGTGCGCGTCATCTGCGTTGAAGCGGCTCCGACAGCACTGCCAGGTTTCGATCCGGAGCTTGTCGAATATGCAGTAAATCAATTGCAAAGAAAAGGTGTCGAGTTTAGAATTGGGACAGCCATTAAAGAATGCACAGAACAAGGTATCATTGTGGCAAAAGATGATCAAACAGAAGAAATTAAAGCAGGCACCGTTATTTGGGCTGCCGGTGTAAGAGGAAACAGCGTCATCGAAGAATCCGGCTTTGAAACAATGCGCGGACGTGTGAAAGTAGAAAAAGACTTGCGCGCTCCGGGACATGATAACGTGTTTATTATTGGCGATTGTTCCCTTATTATAAACGAGGAAATCAACCGTCCTTATCCGCCGACAGCACAAATTGCCATGCAGCAAGGAGAAACTTGTGCGAAAAATGTCGCCGCATTAATTCATGGCAAAGAATTAGAACAATTTAAGCCAGACATTAAAGGGACTGTTGCTTCTTTAGGCGAAGATGATGCGGTCGGTGTTGCTTTTGGCAAGAAGATGGTTGGGACGAAGGCATCTTTCATGAAGAAAATGATCGATAACCGTGCTCTTTACATGGTCGGCGGTGCCGGGCTCGTATTGAAAAAAGGCAAATTTAAGTTTTTCTAATGGGGAGGAAAGAGCAAAGGCTAAGATGGGCTTTTGCTCTTTTTATATCAAATATTAATGTTCGTGTTTGACCACTGCCGTTTGCTTTTTTATGTTGCAGACGCAATCATAGGTTATAAGGGGGATGCGCGTTTCAATGAACATACCGATTCTCATTATTTCCATGTTGTTATTTTTCGTGTTGTTTTTTGGAATCGGTTTTTTATTAAATATGCTATTAAGAATGTCTTGGGTTATGGCCGTTTTTTATCCGATTGTATGCATTTTTTTAATTGACGAGGTGAGTTTCTTCGACTATTTTCAATCACCCGGCCATTCATTTGCACTGCTATGGGAAAAAATTACCTCGCTTGCTATGGCGGATATTTTGATATTATTGAGCGGTCTGGCGGGCGCCATCGTGTCGGGCGTTGCCATCCGCATATTAAGAGCAAAAGGGTATCAAATGTTTTAAGGCTTTCCGAACTGGAGGGAAAGCCTTTTTATTTTCCATCATTGCCCTCTTTCACCGTATATTTTTCTATTTTCATGGGAATAAATAGGTGTGAGAGGAGTGGAATACGAAAAAATGAATGATGGAAAGTTGTGGACTAGAAGAATCGTAATGATTTTATTGTTCATTAGTGCTTTCACAACAACTTTTGAATCGGTTTCAGGAGTGAAGGCGGAAGAACTGACCAATTGGATTTTTAAACAGTACAGAGAAAAACATGAATTATACGCAAATAATGATCTAGAGGCAAAAAAAAATGTTGAAACGAACCATAAAGCTTTAGAGCAAAAAACTACCAGAGAAACAGTAGATTGGTCCAAATATCCGAAAATGACCGTGATTGCGACCGGATATACGGCAGGTTATGAATCAACGGGAAAAAAACCGGGGCACCCCGAATATGGAATTACCTATTCCGGTGTCCGGGTGACACGCGATGCGTTCTCAACCATTGCCGCGGATTTAAAAGTCTTTCCCATCGGCACCGTCCTTTATGTACCCGGATATGGATATGGGGTAGTAGCAGATAAAGGGGCAGCTGTTAAAGGAAACCATCTTGATTTATATTATGAAACGGTTGAAGATGTTTATGAGCAGTGGGGCAAGAAAAAAGTTGACGTTTATGTTGTGAAAAGAGGGAACGGCACCTTAACTGAGGATGAATTAGCGAAATTAAATCAAAACAAAACAATGGAAGTTTTCGGACAAAAATAAGAGCTGTCCATTGGGGCTAGCTCATTTTTTTTGCAAAAATTTTGCTGAAAGGTTGTAAGATAGAAAGGAGATGAACATTCAAGGAGAGGAGACGGAAAAATGTTTAAAATATTAGAAAGACTTGATGATTTGCAAGGAGATGGAGCAATCATCGGCCTTTTTCAGCGAAACGGCCAACTCGATCAAACATTAGCGGCGATTGATAACAGTTTACATGGACATTTAACGGATTTGATAAAAAGCGGCGACATCTCGGCCAAAAAAAACAGCATAGCAAAAATACATACTTTAGGCGCTATAAAAGTAAAAAGACTTTACATCGTTGGCTTAGGAAAAGAAAAAGAGTACACATTTGCAGATACAGTGAAAAGTTTTGGAAGGGTCTTTCAATTGATTGAAAAAGATCGGCTAAAAAGCGTTTCTGTTTTGCTGCCGTCCTTTGCCGGAAAAGAAGTGGATGAAATCAATGCGGGGCGTGCACTTGCTGAAGCATTTGTTTTATCAACCTACAAAATACAAAACTATAAACAACGGCAAAATGAAAGATACCCTTCTCTTGATCTGATGAATGTCATAACAGAAAAAGATCAAAAAAAAATAGAAGCTGCTTTAACGGCAGGCTATACTTATGGAAAAGGAACGAATTCAGCGCGCTCATTGACCAATATGCCTGCAAATCTGCTGACAGCAGCTGAACTGGCCAACTATTCGATGGAACTGGCAAAAAAATATTCGTTTGAAATCGAAATTGTTGAAAAAGGAGAAATGGAAGAGATGGGCATGGGAGGACTCCTCGCCGTCAACAAAGGATCAAGCGAGCCTCCCAAAATGATTGTTTTAAAATATCAAGGAAAAGAAAAATGGAAAGATGTCATTGCATTAGTTGGCAAAGGCATCACTTATGATACAGGAGGATATTCTCTAAAATCACGGGATGGTTTAGTCAACATGAAAACGGATATGGCCGGTGCAGCAGCAGTTTTAGGAGCAATGGAAATAATAGGCGAATTGCGGCCTGAACAAAACGTTATTGCGGTCATTCCGGCCACTGATAATATGATCAGCGGCGGAGCGATGAAGCCGGATGATGTGATCGTATCATTGAGCGGTAAAACCATTGAAATTTTAAATACGGATGCAGAAGGGCGGTTGGCGCTTGCCGACGGAATTACGTATGCAAAACAGCATGGTGCGGAATACATTATCGATGTCGCCACTTTAACAGGGGGTGTTGTGGTAGCTCTTGGCAAACATACGACAGCAGCCATGACAAACAATGAAGAACTGTTTAAACAGATTTTTGCAGCATCTGCAGAATGCCAAGAAAGAATATGGCGCTTGCCAATTTTTGAGGATGATAAAGAGCGGGTGCGGAACAGCAAAGTGGCGGATTTAAACAATTCTCCAGGGCGCGAAGGGCATGCGATTATGGGTGCTGCTTTTCTCGGTGAATTCGCAGAAGAAACGCCTTGGGTTCATCTCGATATTGCCGGAACGGCAACAACCAACAAACAAAGTCCACTTGGTCCGGAAGGGGCAACAGGCGTCATGACAAGAACTTTGGCTGTTTTTGTAGAAAAATTCAAACCGTTAAACCGCCATTAATAAGAAAAAGGAAAACAGGGTTCCTTCTGTTTTCCTTTTCAAAATGGCTTTACTTACTCCCAATTCCCAGTTATACGGCAGCTTTTTTGCTTTTATGTAAACAGTGAAATTTAAGCTGGAAAACAGTCTCCCGCCAGGCTGCATTTTGTATTGAAAGAAAGATTTCCGCCGGGTCTACAGAATTTTTCATGACCTGACCAGCCAGCAATAAAATGGAATCTCGTCTTTTAAGCGGATTTTTTCTTTTGGATTGGAAGGTTTTTTGGCATAGCATGATAAATACGGGATGCCAACAGGGCGCAGGCAACTGTGAACACGATATCTTTTATCATAAACCAAGTCATAATTCCCCATGCAGCCAAATAGCTGACGTTTGCTCCAAGCCAAAGATTAAGGGCAAAAAACATGTAAGTAGTGCCTATAATATATATGAGTACAATCGAAACAAAAGATGCCAAAAGAAATACAGACAATTTGATCTGTTTTGCCTTTTCAACGATCAAACCGGAAATATATGCTGCAAATATAAACGATAAGATAAACCCTCCGGTTTGGCCGAAAATAGCCTGTATTCCGCCTTCGAATTGAGCGAAAACTGGAGCGCCTGCAATCCCGATAAGCGCATAAACAACCATGGAAAGAGCGCCAAGCCGTCTTCCGAGAAGCAGCCCTGCCAGAATACAAAAAAACGGCTGCATCGACAATGGCACTCCGCCCACTTGCAAAAAAGGCGCAATGGTTGTAATGTTTGCTCCAATTGCCATTAAGGCGGCAAAAAGGGCAACCAGTGTTATATGATAGGTTTTCAAAACTTTCCCTCCTTTCGTCAGTATAAATGTAAAGTATAACCGAAAATATGTCAACTATTTTTTAATTAAAGTTGACATATATAAAACATAAAAAAGCAAAGGAATGCTGCCTTTGCCTTTTTATGTTTCAAGGGCCTCTCAAAAAGCCTCTTCAACCGGAACATAGGGATAGCCAAGATCGCGTGCAACGGCTTCATAAGTGATTTCTCCGTTTGCCACGTTAACGCCGGATTTGATCGATTTGTTTTCCATAATAGCTTTCATCAATCCTTTGTTGGCTATTTCCAATGCAAAAGGTGTTGTTACATTTGTAAGAGCGAAAGTCGATGTTCTAGGAACGGCGCCAGGTATGTTTGCTACAGCATAATGCACAACGCCGTGTTTGACATAGATTGGATCGTCATGTGTTGTGACATGATCGCTTGTTTCGACAATCCCTCCTTGATCAATGGCGACATCAACAATGACTGAACCGGGCTTCATTGATTTCACCATTTCTTCCGTGACTAGTTTCGGCGCCTTTGCCCCGGGGATTAGGACGGCTCCAATGAGCAAATCGGCTTGTTTCACATATTCTGCAACATGATACGGATTGGACATAATCGTTTGAATGCTGTTGCCAAAAATATCGTCCAATTCACGAAGACGTTCGGCGCTGACATCGAGAATGGCAACTTTTGCTCCTAAACCGACAGCTATTTTTGCAGCGTTTGTTCCGACAACGCCTCCGCCAATAATCACAACATTTCCTCTTTCTACTCCCGGTACCCCCGATAATAATATGCCTTTTCCTCCGTTTGGTTTTTGTAAAAATTGAGCCCCGATGAGGACAGCCATACGGCCGGCAACCTCGCTCATCGGTGTCAGCAGAGGCAAAGAGCGTCCATCTGAAACGGTTTCATAGGCGATGGCTATCACTTTTTTTTCTTTTAAAGCTTTCGTCAGCTCAGGTTTTGCAGCGAGGTGCAAATAAGTAAATAAAATGAGGTCTTTCCGAAAATATTGGAATTCATCTTCAATGGGCTCTTTCACTTTCATGACCATGTCAGCTTCCCATATTTTGCTGGCATCATCAAAAACTTCGGCTCCCGCTTGGATGTATTCTTCATCTTTAAAACCGCTTCCGAGACCTGCGTTTTTTTCAACTAATACGCGATGACCTGCTTTAACGAATGAAACTGCTCCTGAAGGCGTAAGCGCCACACGGTTTTCGTTGTTTTTCATTTCTTTTGGAACACCAATGATCATTAGCCGTATTCCTCCTTAATAAATGAACCGTTTGATTTCAGTATAATACGGATAGATTTGAAAATTCACTAAAATAAACGGAAAATAATGGGTTTCAACAGCTTGTCGGATCCAAGCGCCATAATATTCCATGATCATATTGTTTCATACTGGGGGTTATGTCATTCATCATGTCCGTTCAAAACAAATCGGGTAAACAAATTCAGGATTGCGCCGTATAATATCATAAATTACATTAAAATGGGGGGATGATGATTGCCTGCGTTTGTCGGTCCCTTCGAAATAGAAAGCGTCCAATCGGGTGCGGTAAATTTTGGGGATTGTTTTTCGATCGCTCCTAAAGCAACCTTAAAGTCTGCTTATGGATCTGGCGCTTTCAATTTAGGGAATTTTGTCAATCTATATAATGGCCAAAGCAAGACGAATGAACAATCTGCCAATTGGTCTGATCAGCAAATTTTCAACAACAACTAAGCACGAAAAACTAAATGTTAGAAAGGGATGGAAAATGAAAATCCGCAAAGCAAATGTCGAAATAAACGGTCAAATGATTACCAACGTGTACGTATATGAAAACAAAAAAGAAGAATATACTATTGTTTCCATTCCGGAGATTGAGTGGTCCACGCTCATTTCTTATGAGGATGATCATGAACTTTTAAGAAAACGTTTGATGGAATCTTTGGAAGGAAAGACAGGTGCTGCTGCAGAACAATTAACATTCAAAATTATTCAATGGGTTCGGGAAATGTAAAAACGGGAGCATACGTTCTGCAAACCTCTGCCAAGCAGAGGTTTGCCTGCCTAAAAACAGCTTGGACTCAACAAACGTTTTTCTCTTTTTCTGCCAGTTCTATAATATCCTGTATGTCAACATTCAAAACAGAGCAAATTTTAGCAAGTTTGTCGAGGGGCAAACGTTTCGTTTTGTTATGGCACATTTCCCAAACGAAAGTATGCCGGATATCCGCTAATCTAGCCAACTCCCGCTTTGTCATTCTTTTCTGCTTCAAAAGATTGTCCAATTTAATACGAATTACATATTCCTTTTCCATTTTTTTCACCCTTATGTTTCCGTTCTCCATAAAGTTTAGAAAGTATTCTACCAATATTCTTTACAACGTTCAAGACTATTTTTTAAATTTTTATAAAAGTAAATTAATTTTTTTCTTATCGAACAAAAATGTTGATTTAAGTCGTTGTTAAGACAAATTTACGAAAACGTTCAAATGGCTAAACATTTGCATGATATTCTTATTTATCATAAAACTTAACATTTTTGTTACCGGGAGGATCATGGATGTATTTTCAATCGATTGCCCCTGTGCTATTGTTGCTTTGGCTGTATTTCATTTTTGTGATCATCATTTTAAGAAAGTAGTGAAATTAAAAAAGGAAAAAGTTCTTGTTTTAAACCTCATCCTTTGCTTCCTGTCTGGCTTCTTTCAATTCATCAACGGGATTATTTTTCCATAGCTTCACTTTCGTATTGTAAGCAGCGCGGCTTATTAAATGGCCTGCCACGGGCGATGTTAAAAAAATAAACAAAATTCCGAGGAGGACTCTCGCATTTATATGATCCTTTAATAGCCAAAAATATAGAAACACTCCTGTTAAAATGGAAATGACACCAAGTGTTGCACTTTTAGAAGCAGCATGGTTTCTCGTATACACATCCGGCAGCCTTAAAACGCCAATGGCAGAAATTAAGCTGAAAAAAGCACCTTGGAGAATGAGATAACCGATGATACATTTGCTAATCGTTTCGATCATTTTCAATGATTTCTCCTTTCTCCAGGAATTTTGCAATGGAGACGGTGCCGATAAACGCTAAAATCCCGATTAATAAAATAATATCTAAAAACGCGTTTGTATCGAGTACGATCGAAATAATGGCGGTGATTCCGACTAAATTGATTCCGATTGCATCCAATGAAACTGCCCGATCAGGGATGGAAGGCCCTATAATGAGCCGGAATATCAACAAGAGGGAGGAAGCGGCAATCAAAGCCAGTGAAATCCATATCACGAATTCAAACATTTATCGGCTCACCTCCTTAATGGCTTTCTCAAAACTGTTTCTTATATCGTTTTTTGCCTGCTCTATATCGTCAATATTGATCGAATGAATGTATAAAATTTTGTTATCATGGGAAATTTCAATGACAAACGTTCCGGGTGTCAGCGTGATGAGATTGGAGAGAGTCGTTATTTCCCAGTTTTTTTCTAAGTCTGTTTCAAATGCAAAAATGCCCGGCTTCATTTGCAGTTTCGGCGAAAGAACAATTTTGACAACGGCAATATTTGAAAGGATCAACTCTTTTAAAAATATGAACACCAGTTTGATGGCAGCAAATAGATTATACAAAAAAAACCTTCTTGGAAAGAAACGCCTTAAAACGAAAATAATGATAAGGCCTAAAACATATCCGACCGAAAATGCAGCGAGCGAATCGTCATTTTGCAAGAACATCCATGCTACGGCGATGACAAAATTTAAAAGTATTTGAAAGGACATCATGATCTACTCCTTTAAAACGGCTTTTACATAAACATCAGGAGACAAAAGAACTTCTCCCGCTTGTGTAATATATGGGGAAATGAATTCTGTACAAAGCCCGTATAAAGTTGAAATGGCGACCAAAAAAGTTATGGGAATGAGAAGATTTTTCACCGCTACATTTGTTTGGGTGCGGGGAATGTTTTCCTCGCCCCAAAAACCGTTTATAAAGATTTTCATCACAGAATACAAGATCAAAAGACTTGACAGCAAGACAACAAAGGCCATTACAAAGTCCCCGTTTTCAAAACCGCCTTCAACCACTTTCAATTTTCCGATAAAACCGCTGAACGGGGGAATCCCTGACAATGATAAAGCAGCGATCAAAAATAACCAGCCAAGTGCAGGATATTTTTGGATAAGACCGCTAAAATAATGGAGGCGTGTTGTGCCTGTAATGGCTAGGATGGCTCCAACTAAAAGAAACAGCGCGCTTTTAATGATCATATCGTGAATGATGTAATAAACAGCTCCTTCCATCCCCGCCTTCGTCATCGTTGACATGCCGAACAGCATGATGCCAACAGCTGTTAAAATATTATATATCATGATTTGTTTTATATCGGGATAGCTGATAGAGCCGATGACGCCAAAAATGATGGTTAGCACAGACAGCCAAGAAATAAACGTATGCGTAAAATCGGTATCTTGCAAAAAGATTAAAGTAAAAACTCTTGTAATGGAGTATACACCAACTTTTGTCAACAGAGCCCCGAAAAGCGAGGCAATCGCAGACGGCGGTGCCTGATATGAACCAGGCAGCCAGAAAAAAAGCGGAAACAATGCGCTTTTTAATCCGAAAACGATTAAAAACATAATAGAAATGACAGTTATGATGCCCGAAGATCCTAATTCTTTCACACGCAAACTTAGATCAGCCATATTTAGCGTGCCAGTCACCGCATAGAGAAAGGCAACCGAAATAACAAACAAGGCGGAAGAAATAACGTTCACCAAAATATATTTAATTGATTCCCTCAATTGCGGTTTTGAATTCCCATGAACAATCAGGAAATAAGAAGCCATGAGCATCACTTCAAAAAATACAAACAAGTTGAATATATCGCCAGTTAAAAAGGCACCGGAAACACCTGTCAACAAAAACATGACGCCGGAATAATAAAAATAACGGATTCGCTCTTGTGCCATTGTTTTGTAAGAAAAGAACAAACAAGCCAATACGACGATATTCGCCGTCAGCACAAGCAAGCTTGCGTACATATCCGCAACAAGAACAATGCCAAACGGCGCTTTCCAGCCGCCGACCTCTAGCGATACAATTCCGTATGTTTTGACAAATTGAACAAGAAAACATGCGATTGCCGTGTTGACCACTGATGCAGCGGCGCTTAAGCAAATTTGCATTTTTTGCCGTTTGTTAAAAAAAATAAGCAGTACTCCTGTCAATAGCGGAATGGCGATGGGCAAAATAATGAAATTATGGTTCATTGTTGATCATTTCCTCTCAATTGATCCATATCATCAGTCCCAAGTTCTTGATAAGATCGGTAAGCCAGAACGAGAAAAAAGGCTGTGACACCAAAGCTGATCACAATAGCGGTCAAAATCAGCGCTTGGGGCAGGGGATCAACATATGATGAAGCATGTTCGCTTAATAACGGAACGGTTCCCTTTTTCAGTCCTCCCATTGTTAAAATGAGCAAGTGCGCCCCATGACTCAACAGTCCGGTGCCGATTATGATTCGCAATAAACTTCTGGAGAGCATCAAATATGTGGCCGCCATAAACAAAATGCCTGAAACAATAGCCGCTAAAATTTCCATTATTCCGTCTCCCCTATCGTTAGGATAATGGTCATGGTAATGCCGACAACGACAAAATAAACGCCAAGATCAAATAAAACAGCAGTGGCAAGATGCGAATCGCCGAGAAGGGGAAGATGGACATGGCCGTGTGTATGCGAAAGAAACGGCACACCGAAGAAGAAGGAGCCGATTCCTGTTAAAACGGCGATGAGTAAGCCAAAGGCGGCAACTTTTATATAATTGATCGGCAAAATCTTTTTGACGGTTTTTATATCAAAAGCAATCAACAAAAGTACGATCGCACCCGCTGTAACAAGTCCGCCGACAAATCCACCTCCAGGAGCATTATGCCCTGCAAAAAACAGATGGAATGAAAAAATCAAAACGATAAAAACGACCAATTTTGCAACGGTTTGCAAAATTACATCATTTGTTTTTATACCTGTTTTCTTCAATATTTTTCCCTCCCATTTTTAGGCGGATCATGCTGTAAATCGCCAGAGCGGCAATTCCTAATACGGTGATTTCAAATAATGTATCGAATCCGCGAAAATCAACAAGGATGACATTTACGACGTTATACCCGCCGCCTAAACTGTAGCTTGTTTCTAGAAAGTATTCGGCAATTGTTTTGCCAGTCCGTTCGCTATTAGCGGAAATGGCAAGCAATGTGACAATCGAACCTACTCCGAACGAAATGACAAAATTGACAAATCGGAACCGTCTTTTTTTCTCTTTTTTCTGAAACTCAGGCAAATAAGAAAAGGCGAGCAAAAACAATGCTGTTGTAATCGTTTCAATCACCAACTGTGTTAGCGCCAAGTCAGGCGCTCTGAACAATACAAAAAACAGGGCAAGAGAATACCCGACGGAGCTTAAAGCAATGATCGCTGTTAAACGGGATCTTGCCCAAACGGTTGTGATCGTTCCGGCTACCATCACAAGAGATAAAATCAGTTCATACATCCCGATCGGCGCCAAATGATCTGTTGAAAAAGAAAGGGCATGTTTGGCGGCCATTGTCATCCCAATTGAGGCGATCATAAATGCAAAAATATAGACAAGATAGTCGCGAATAAACCCCGTCATGTAAAAGTTTGTCAAGCGATTTGAAACGAGAACTATTGTGTTTAAGAATTTGTCATAAAAATGATTCAATGTCAGCCAATTCGGTTGAAATTGATAAATTTGTTTCCACTTTGAAACCGTCAGATAAAGCAGCAAGCCAAAAGCAGCCACGCCGATGGTCATCCATAATTCCAACGTAAAACCGTGCCAATGGGAAATATGGACATTAAAATGCTCGCCTTCCTTCAACAAAGCAGGCATAATCGATTCCATTGCAGGCTCAATTAAACTGTAAGAAAGCAAGTTAGGGAAAAAGCCAAAAATAACTACAAGTGAACTAAGTATAACTGGCGGGATTAACATTCCGGTCGGCGCTTCATGCGGTCGATTCGGAAGTTTTTCCGGCTTCCGTTTTCCAGCAAACGTTTTGAGCAAGAAAATGAAACTGTAGATAAATGTAAAAATACTTCCGATCCACGCAAGAACAGGCAAAAGAATGCCCCAAGATTCCGCAGTAAACACATTCAATTCCAAAACCCGTATCATGCCGCTGAAAAACATTTCTTTGCTCAAAAATCCGTTAAAAGGAGGAAGACCCGCCATGGACATCGAGCCGATCGCTGCAATTGTAAACGTTATCGGCATGAAAGACATAAGACCTCCGAGTTTCCTGATGTCTCTTGTTCCCGTTTCGTGATCGACGATTCCGGCAACCATAAACAAGCTGCCTTTAAATGTCGCATGATTGATCAAGTGAAAAATGGCTGCCGTTATGGCGGCAGTATGGTATTCAAATTGATCCAACAAAAGAGCGGCTGAACCAACACCTAATAAGGACATGATCATTCCCAGCTGGCTGACGGTGGAAAATGCCAGAATCGCTTTTAAATCCGTTTGTTTGACTGCGTGAAATGATCCCCAGAATAAAGTGAAAATTCCCGTTAGAGAAACGATCCAAAACCATTCGGCGCTGCCGCCGAAAATAGGTGTGAAACGGGCAACTAAATAGATTCCGGCTTTCACCATTGTTGCTGAATGCAAGTAGGCGCTGACAGGTGTTGGAGCTTCCATCGCATCAGGTAGCCAAATATAAAACGGAAATTGGGCTGATTTGGTAAAAGCTCCTAAAAGCAGAAACAATAAGGCAGGAATAAACAAACGGCTATCGGCAATTTTGCCGCTTTGCTCAATCCATTCGCGAATACTGAACGTGTCGGTTATTAAATAAAGAAGAATGAATCCACCCAGCATGGAAAGCCCGCCGAAAACGGTAATCAGCATGGACTTTTGAGCTCCGTAGCGCGATCGTTCCCGATGATGCCAATAGCCGATCAATAAAAAAGAGGAAAAGCTCGTTAATTCCCAAAAAATATAGAAGACGATGGCATTGTCAGATAAAACAACGCCGAGCATAGCTCCCATAAACATCAATAAATAAATGTAAAAAACATGCAACTGTTCCTTTTCTTTTGACAAATAATCAATGGAATAAAGCACAACGAGGGAGCCGATGCCGGTTATAAGCAGTGCAAACAACAGGCTAAGCCCGTCAAGATAAACGGTAAAATCAATTCCTAACGAAGGGATCCATTCCGCGGTTTTGTAAACGCCTTCGTTATGTACATGACCAATGAAAGATTGGGCAAAATAAAGAAATAAAATAACGGGCAAAATGAAGACAAACCATCCTGTATGTATTTTCCTAAAATATTTATACAGAAATGGAATGACAATGGCGAACAGAAAAGGGGATAAAACCGCCCAATGAAGTAAAGCCATGCTTAACCTCCTCATCCCGAAGCATAAAACCGTAATGGCCAATGAAAAGAGCGTGTTTTTTATTGATGATTTTTTTGAGCTTAAATTTCAAGTTCTTATGACCATAAATATCGTATCAAAAAAAATGCGATTTGTATATTTTTTTGTGAGGTTTCCGACCATAATTATGAGATGGTATGATGAAAAATTGGGAATCGTATTTTCCATCTTTACGGTGAAGTTGTTGGCTTGCATTTACATGAACAAACCGAACAAATATTGTTGACAAACTTTCCGTTCTTTTCCATTGGTCCGAATCAAATGACTTAATGATCATATTTGGAAGAAAAGGGGATTTTAAAAAAATAGCCCCTAGGAAGCCTAGGGAATATATTCGGGTGGTCCGATAAAAAATGTTGTGTAAGCAGTTCTTATTTAAATTAAAAAACGTTTGCGGATGTTGTCATCAGGGTAAAGGCATTTCGTTTTTTTGCCGAACCATTTGTAGCGATTTTTTGCTATGAAGGTATATACTGAATCCCTGAGCGGTTTTGGAACAATGATCAGCAAGTAAAAAATTTTGACGATACTTTGCAAACGTTTTGCAACCTTTAACGCAGCGGTAGATTTTGTGTAATAGCCATTGTCATCTATGAGGATAAAAGAATCATGATCGTTTTCCGGCAGCCCGTATTTCTTCAGGAATTGATGGCCGATTTTCGATTGCAGGGGCGCAAATACAAACACTTCGTTCGGATCTCTAGAAATAATAAATTGGACGGTTCTGCTGCAAAACTGGCAAGTTCCATCAAAAAGAATAATTTTTTTCCGGCTGTTCATGTGTCCGCCTCGCTTTTTCCAATTATTATTGTCTAAGGAAAAAATCTTTTTTCGCTTTTATAAGGGTGGATCAATGAAAATGAATAACGGTAACGACAATAAATATTAATAAGATCTTCGGGGTATTTTAAAAAAGCCGGCTGCACATGCTCTTGTCTCTTTGTGCAGTCGGCATTCATATTTTCAATGAAAATATTCTTTTTCAAGCCGAATGATATTTTCAAGGGAACGTTGAGCCCATCGGCTGTTTTCTTCTTCAAGCTCTTTTTTATAGGCCAGGATCGCTTCCTTCAATGATGATTCATAATCGGGGATGTCCCCGCCATAAGGCTTGACCATATTTTTCGGAATATTTGCTTGTTCATTGAAATGCAATGCATTTCGTTCGTGAAAAAACGGTACATCCGCTTGTTTTGGGTGATGTAAGTCGCCTTGCATCGGGTGTTTTAGAACCGCTTTGATTTTGACTAAGTAATGATTCGGGCGAATCTCAGTGATTTCTCCAATATATTTTCCCGTTTTATAAATGCCGGTGACAATATCTCCAATTTTCAATTCCATTCATTTCACCTCAGTTCGCAGCTAGTGATTATAAATTATTTGCACTTTTGAGATTCCCTTGCAGGCAAAAAATTTGCTATAGTAAGAATAAGTGGATTTGAAAGGTCGTGACCCATCGTGAGTTTGTTGCTGAATTTTATTTTGTATTTTCCGGAAAACAAAATTGAATATTTTTACGGTTTTTTGCAAATGGCGCCGTTTATTGTTTTAGCTGTTTTAGCCGTTGTCTTTTTCAAAAAAATTTCCCGGAAGGAAGAAGAAAAAGCAAAACAGCTATATCAACAGCTTTCGGAAAAGGATCGGGAAAAATAAAGGCACATTGGTGTTTTCTGGCGGGCGGTGAAGGCTCGCCAATACAGCTCTTGATGGAACGGCAGACGTGAACGGGTTCATTCAAGCAGGAGCCATAATCCGGCTCCGATTATGCCAGTGCCGTTTTCAACCGCTGCAATCCTTCTTCCACCATTTTCCTCGGGCTGCCAATATTCATTCGCACGAACCCTTCACCGGCTTTGCCGTATTTGCTGCCCATTTCCAGTGCCAGTCTTCCTTTTTCAAGAAGCAATTTTTTGATTTGCTGCTCTGTTTTATTTAATGAACGGCAGTCGATCCAAACTAAGTAAGTTGCTTGCGGCCGGATGACAGAAAGGCTTTTGATTTCATCCTTGACAAAATTTTCAACAAGTTCGACATTGCCTTCAAGATAGTGAAGAAGTTCATCCAGCCATTTATGTCCGTGTTGATAAGCAGCTTCCATTGCGGCAATTCCGAATGTGTTTAATGAGAAATGTCCTTGTTGCCTTTTCACTTCTTTAAATTTTTTCTTCATTTCCCGGTTCGGGATAATCACCGCAGACGCTTGCAACCCAGCCAAATTAAATGTTTTGCTAGGAGCGATCGCTGTTATCGACTTTTCGGCAAAATCTTCACGAATGGATGCAAAAGGCGTATGTTTATGTCCAAACAGCATCATGTCAGAGTGAATCTCATCCGATAGGACAAAAACATCATATTTTAAGCACAATTCGCCAATTTTCGCCAGTTCTTCCTTCGTCCAAACCCGTCCGCTCGGATTTTGCGGATTGCAAAGAATGAGCATTTTTGCGGCCGGGTCTTTCAATTTTTGCTCTAGGTCCTGAAAATCAATATGGTATTGGCCGTCTTTTAAAAACAGTTCATTTTCCACGAGAATCCTCTTGTTCAATTGAACCATTTCAAAAAAAGGATGATAGACCGGGGGCTGAATGACAATGCGGTCGCCTTCATTCGTAAAGGCTCGTATCGCAATGCTGATAGCCTCGACAACGCCGGAACAAAAATCGAGCGAGGATGTTGGAATTTCCCATCCATGTCTTGTTTTCAGCCAGTTTTGAACTGCTTTTTTTGTTTCATCCGTCACGGTTGTATATCCGAAGACCCCGTGTTCCACCCGTTCTTTCAGCGCCGTTATGACTGCTTCCGGAGATTTAAAATCCATATCCGCCACCCACATTGGCAAGACGTCGCTATATCCGAATAGTTCTTTTTTTAAATCCCATTTGACCGATTTTGTGCCATGTCGTTCAACCAGCTGTTCAAAATATTTCATAATCTCACCTCAATAACAATATATGCTAAAATACAAATACAAACAATATGTACGCATTGGAGGACGGTGGATGGAAATGAAAGAGGCCAATTTGTTAATGATTGAATTGTTATACGATTGGGATCCGCTTCATTACGGAAAAGGCGCTTACGAAACAGAAATCATTGATTGCGTTCAAGCGGTTCACTCAATCGACCATGTTTTGCCATTGGCGCGAAAAATTCAATCCATATACGAATTCTCTTTCGAGGAAGTGATTCCTTTAGGCGAATGTGAAAAAATCGCCAAAGAGCTGTTGGCGATTAAAAATCAGGCGTCGTGCCATTTATAGAAGAGGTCTTTTAACTGAAGCAAAAATCAAAAATGTAATCGGAAACTTGGTCAGGACGTTCTTCAGGCACTAAATGCCCTGTTTTCCTTAAGGAAATGAAGCGGGAAAGGGGCAAATCTTTTTGAAGCCGGTATCCGATTTCAATCGGAACGACTTTATCCTCCTCCCCCCAAACTAAAAGACTTGGAATTTCAATGGATTTTAGTTCTGCTTGCGCCAGATCTCCTTCCCGATCACGGATCATTCTTGTCAACGCTCTGAAAATTTGATCGTCATAAAAAGGTTTGATATATCCTTCCATCATTTCTTCATTGATAAGAGATTGATCATGGACGACGCTGCAAAGGATTTGCCAAACACCTTGCTTGGCAAAATGCCTCTTGACATATAGATAAAAATACGGAAGATATGAACAATAAATAAGCGGCGAAGGCAGCCGTTTCATATAAGCTGAACTGCATATAAGCACAATTTTTTCAAACAAATCGGGTCTTTGCTTAGCGGCGTATAATGAAATTTGTCCTCCCATTGAGTGGCCGATGATGATGGACTGGCGAATATGGAGCCGATTCAGAAGTTCGATCACTAATCTTGCTAAATTATGATAAGAATAAACAAATTTTGTTGTTTTTTCTGATTTTCCAAAAGGAGGAAGATCGATGGCAATAATGGCAAAATGTTGTTTTAATCTGGGGATCAATTTTCTAAAGCTGAAGGTGGATGATAAAAATCCGTGAATCAGCACGATGGTTTCTTTTCGTTTTGGATGCGGATAGTATTCATAATGGATATTGATTCCGGAAATATTGATCGATCGATTGATGTTTTTAATCAATGCCTCTTCTCCTTTCGATTTGCTACCGTTAGTTTAACCTGTCACCCGTAAAAATTTCTTGAACGATGATGTAAAAATGCTGGAACGTGATATAATTATCTGAAGATTCCATTTTGGGGGGATTCATCAAGATGAAATTATCAGAAAAAGAGACGGAAATTTTGGAAATATTGGAAGAAGACAGCCGTTTGACTGCTGAAACCATTTCCAAAATGATAGGATTATCCGTTGAAGAAACGGAGAAATTGATTTCGGGATTGGAAGAGAAAAAAATCATTGTCGATTATGCGACAACGATAGACTGGAAAAAGGTAGACGGCCATGAAGGAGTAACGGCCATGATTGATGTCAAGGTTGCTCCTAAGCGAGGAGTCGGGTTTGATGAAATTGCTGAAAGAATATACCGATTTAATGAAGTAAAATCCGTTTATTTAATGTCAGGCGCCTATGATTTGTCTGTTGTTATTGAAGGGAAAACGATGACGGACATTGCGAGGTTTGTTTCGGAAAAGCTTTCTGCCCTTGACTCCGTTTTGTCGACAACAACGCATTTTATTTTGAAAAAATATAAACATGATGGAGTTATTTTTGATCAAGATGATAAAGATAAAAGAATTGTGGTGTCACCATGAAAACGATCAATACTTATTTGTCTAAAACCGTTATGGATATCAAACCATCAGGTATTCGTAAATTTTTTGATTTAGCGGCTAAAATGGATGGCGTCATTTCTCTAGGCGTCGGTGAACCGGACTTTGTTACTCCGTGGAATGCTAGGGAAGCTTGCATTATTTCCCTTGAACAAGGATTTACTTCTTATACGGCGAACGCCGGTTTGTATGAATTGCGGGAAAAAATCAGCGAATATTTGTATAAGCAATTTGATCTGCAATATGATCCGGATGAAGAAATAATAGTAACAGTTGGAGCAAGCCAGGCTCTGGACATTGCCTTTCGTTCCATTATTAACAAAGATGATGAAGTGTTGATTATTGAGCCTTGTTTCGTTTCATATGCGCCCCTTGTTACACTTGCCGGAGGAAAACCTGTCAGCGTATCAACATTTGGCGAAAACGAATTCAAAGTTGATACAAACGAATTGGAAAGACATATTACGAGCAAAACAAAAGCGATCATGCTTTGCACACCGAACAATCCGACGGGAACGGTTTTATCGAAAAAGGAATTGGAAGCCATTGCGGACATTGCCAAACGATATGATTTGCTTGTTGTAGCAGATGAAATTTATGCGGAACTCTGCTATGAAAAAGAGTATGTTAGCATGCCAAGCATTGAAGGAATGAAGGAAAGAACCATCCTGATCTCCGGTTTTTCCAAAGGTTTTGCTATGACGGGATGGCGCCTCGGCTATGTAGCGGCGGATCGAACGTTTGCCCGCGCGATGTTGAAAATTCATCAATATTCGGTAATGTGCGCGCCGACAATGGCCCAGTATGCTGCGATAGAAGCTTTGCAAAATAATCGGGACGATGTCGAATACATGCGAAAAAGCTATCTAAGAAGAAGAAATTTTATCGTTCAATCTTTGAATGAAGCAGGTTTGTACTGCCACATACCCGGCGGAGCCTTTTATGCTTTTCCCAGCGTTAAGAGCACAGGCTTATCTTCTGAGGAATTTGCCGAAAAATTGCTTTTGCAAGAAAAAGTTGCAGTTGTTCCGGGAAGTGTTTTTGGAAAAAGCGGGGAAGGATATATAAGATGTTCATATGCTTCATCAATGGAGCAATTGCAGGAAGCAATGAAACGCATTCACCGCTTTGTTCAATCATTATATTAAAACATCAACCTGGCCGCTTTATGGTCAGGTTTTTTATAACTTTTTGTCAATGTGATCTTTTTATGATATAATTAAAAACCGTTTATTCGAGTGTCTACTTAATTAAAATGTTAAATAGGAGTGTTTTGATGAACAACCGATACGAAACAGGAACAATTGTAGTGGGAAAAGTAACAGGAATCCAGCCATACGGTGCATTTGTGGCACTAGATGATGAAACGCAAGGTCTTGTTCATATTTCCGAAATTGATCACGGATTTGTTAAAGATATTCACGAGCATTTAAAAATCGGCGACGAGGTTAAGGTAAAAGTGTTGGCAGTTGATGAAGAAACCGGAAAAATAAGCCTTTCCATCCGGGCTGCGGCCGAAAAGCCGAAAAAATCGGCAAAGCCTAAGCAAAATCAACATAAGACCGGATCATCAACCCCTCATGGTTTTAATACATTGCGTGAAAAATTGGAAGAGTGGATCGAACAATCGAAACGTGAAGGCATCTCTCGGCCATAATTTGCACAATACAGATCAGTGATGAAGAGTCAGTTTTTTCAAAGTGCGAAATAGTGTAAGACTTCCTTCCTTTAGAAAAAAGGCAAGCATCGGCTTCGGCCGATGCTTTTATCGTGTTTCCGTTTTCGGTTCATTTCTGGCAAATTCAGCGTCTGGCTTAAACAACAGAGCAAGATTAATGAGACCGGCAATCCCGATAATTCCATAAATAATTCTTGATAATGCTGAGTCTTGCCCTCCGAAAATGGCGGCAACTAGATCAAATTGAAAAAATCCGATAAGACCCCAATTTAAAGCTCCAATAATTGTCAACAATAAAGCAATACGCTGCAAAGCGCTCATAAAACAGCCTCCTTTAATTCTCATTATTCAATTTTATCTTTAACTAAGATGAAGAAATTATGCATGAAAGGAAATGATAAAAGATGTGCTTTTTTCTTTACTTCTGCAAAAACATTTTCGCATAATTTACTTAAGGGAGGATCAGGGTCTTGGGAAGAGGCAAAGCGAACCGGCAAATCATCATTTACCGAAATAAACCATTTTGGTTGGTAGGATGGAATCAACGATGCGGAAATCCCAATAAATGAAAAAGTAATCATAATGATAGGTGGAAAATCTTTTAGATGTCAATGAAATTATAAGAAAACACAAGTTTTCATTGAAAATGAAAGAATATAGAGGGAGGAATATTGATGGAAAATTTCTCTTATCACAACCCGACTAAACTTATTTTTGGCAAGGGTCAATTAGAAAAATTAAAAGAAGAAGTTCCGAAATACGGAAAAAACGTTTTGATTGTATACGGAGGAGGAAGCATTAAGCGAAACGGTATATATGATCGTGTTGTTTCCTATTTGAAAGAGATAGATGCAAACATCTGGAAATTATCAGGAGTTGAACCAAATCCAAGAATTTCAACAGTTAAAAAAGGGGCTGAAATTTGCCGGAAAGAAAAAATTGACTTTATTTTAGCTGTCGGCGGAGGAAGTGTAATCGACTGCACAAAAGCCATTTCTGCAGCTGCCAAATATGAAGGCGATCCATGGGATATCGTGTTGAAAAAATATATTCCGGAAGAAGCGGTTCCTTTTGGAACGGTATTGACGCTTGCGGCAACGGGATCGGAAATGAATGCTAACTCCGTTATTACAAACTGGGAAACAAAAGAAAAGTATGGCTGGAGTTCGCCCCTTGTCTATCCGAAATTTTCGATTTTAGATCCGGAACATACATACACAGTTCCAAAGGACCAAACAGTTTATGGAATTGTGGATATGATGTCTCATGTTTTTGAGCAATATTTTCATCCGGAAACACATGCGCCGCTCCAAGACAGAATGTGTGAATCGCTGCTTATCACTGTCATTGAAACTGCGCCGAAGCTAGTGGAAGATTTGGAAAATTATGATTTGCGGGAGACGATTATGTATTGTGGAACGATTGCATTAAACGGCAGCTTAGGAGTTGGCTATCGCGGCGATTGGGCGACCCACAACATAGAACATGCTGTTTCGGCGGTGTATGATATACCTCATGGCGGAGGTCTGGCGATTTTGTTCCCGAACTGGATGAAGCACGTGTTGGATGAAAATGTAGGGCGTTTTAAGCAGTTTGCGCTTCGCGTCTTTCACGTTGATCCGGAAGGGAAAACGGATCGTGAAATTGCTATCGAAGGGATTGAAAAGCTGCGCGAGTTTTGGAATTCCATTGGTGCACCAAGCCGTCTTGCTGATTACAACATTGGCGAAGACAAGCTTGACCTCATGGCCGATAAAGCGATGGCAAGAGGACCATTTGGCAAATTTAAAGTGTTAAACAGAGAAGATGTGTTGGCGATATTGCGCGCTTCTTTATAAGGCAAACAGAAGGATCGGCTGCAATAACCGGTCCTTTTAAAGGAATATTGATTTTGTCAGGCAATTTCGATAAAGTTTAAGAAGTAAAACACTTTATCAAATTATTGAAAATGGAGGAACTTGTTTTATGGCATATGTCCGATTTGATTATTCAAAGGCGCTATCTTTTTTTAATGAACACGAACTTACATACTTTCAAGACTTTGTCAAAGTAGCCCACCATGCTTTGCACGAAAAATCCGGACAAGGAAGCGATTTTTTAGGCTGGATTGATTGGCCGGAAGATTATGATAAAGAGGAATTTGCAAGAATTCAAAAATCCGCTCAAAAAATTCAGTCCGACTCTGATGTTTTGCTTGTGATCGGGATCGGCGGATCTTATTTAGGAGCCAGAGCGGCTATTGAAATGTTGAATCATTCTTTTTACAATGCGCTTCCAAAAGATGAACGCAAAGCGCCGCAAATCATTTTTGTCGGCAATAACATCAGCTCTACATACATGCAACATGTGATTGATTTCATTCAAAACAAAGACTTTTCCATCAACGTCATTTCGAAGTCTGGCACCACAACAGAACCAGCCATTGCATTTCGAATTTTCCGTAAACTATTGGAAGAAAAATACGGAAAAGAAGAGGCGAGAAAACGCATTTATGCGACAACGGATAAAGCGCGTGGCGCATTGAAAACATTGGCAAACGAAGAAGGATATGAATCCTTCATTATTCCGGATGACATAGGAGGCCGTTATTCCGTTTTAACGGCTGTAGGGCTTCTCCCGATTGCGGTAAGCGGCGTTAGTATTGAGGAGATGATGAAAGGCGCTCAAGATGCCAGACGTGATTTCTCATCATCCGAACTGTCGGAAAATCCCGCCTATCAATATGCGGTTGTCCGCAACATTTTGTACAATAAAGGAAAAACAATAGAAATGCTGATCAATTATGAACCGGGGCTGCAATATTTTGCTGAATGGTGGAAGCAATTGTTCGGCGAAAGCGAAGGAAAAGACTTGAAAGGGATATTCCCTGCGTCTGCCAACTTCTCGACTGATTTGCACTCTTTAGGTCAGTATGTGCAAGAAGGACGCCGCGATATGTTTGAGACAGTGTTAAATGTCGAAAAAGTAAGATATGAATTAACAATTGAAGAAGATCAAGATGATTTAGACGGCTTAAATTATTTAGCCGGAAAAACAGTGGATTTCGTCAATAAAAAGGCATTTGAAGGAACGCTTCTCGCCCATACGGATGGCGGCGTGCCGAATCTTGTTGTCAATATTCCGGAATTAACTGCTTACGCTTTCGGATATCTTGTTTATTTCTTTGAAAAAGCGTGTGCTATGAGCGGTTATTTAATGGGTGTCAATCCGTTCGACCAACCGGGTGTGGAAGCATATAAAAAGAACATGTTTGCCCTTTTAGGCAAACCGGGCTTTGAAGAGAAAAAAGCCGAACTTGAAAAACGTTTGAAATAAGCCGACGATTCTCGGAGTACCCTATGATTGTACTCCGAGTTTTTTATTTTAATGAATATATTTTCTTGTATTTGTAAATTCCTCCCAATTTAGATTGGGCTTGTCTTGCCATACATCTTGTTTGAATGAAAAACAGCGTGTTTGATCCATCAAATTGTGTTGATCAAAATAAATTTGCAAAATTTTATACCATTTTGTGCAAAATGGGCAAATGAACATGTCTTTCACCTCAACCTCATATATTTATTTTATAATTTAACCGAAAGCCAATCCGTTTGAAAAATGGGGAAAATTGTGTTTTCGAATTGAATGGTTTCGAAAAATGTATTTTTTCTAAAAGATAATCAGATTTTCTTGCAATTTTCACTTCAAATTTTCCGTTGTTCCTAGTTTAAAAATTTTTACCGGGTCAAGCTGAAATTTTTGGATTTCGGCCTTCCGTGATTACTTACTGCTGTGCCCCTTGTAGAGGTATTAAGCCTTTTCCATTTAAAAAGTTTACTAGGCTGAAGTAAATAAAATTGTGAAAGAAATAACCTTCTTACCGCTTATAAAAAAGGTAATTTCGAGATCTTATTTATTTCAATTTGATTTTTATTTTACTTTCATCAGAAGGAATTGATTTAACCTTCAAGGAATTTACGTTTTTTTTATACAACGATGTCTAACAGAATTGATGTAAAAGTTATCTTTGTCCAAAATACATAAAGTGATTAAAGTCAACTTCTGGATTGGTGACCTATCTAACTAATTAAGGCTTATTTTCAAATTCACCCCGTGAAGTTGAAAATATAACTGTAGATGAGTAAATTTCATTACATTTATTACCATCTTTAAAAAGCAAACAAAGATACCCTTATGCCACTCGTAAC
>NZ_JBVVUU010000034.1:0-25946 GCF_056032925.1 Aeribacillus sp. JST-2 | reverse complement strand
GTGATTGACACCCCCGAATCATACCAAGAGGGCTTTTTTTATTCAAGTCCCCGAAAAAACTTCTAACAGGAATGCTCCTAAAATAAATTTTGGTTCGCCAGCCAAATTTATCTAGCAAGGAGGGCATCTTTTTGACCTTTTCGCACCAGTAACTCTTCTCCGCATCGCTTAAATTTTGTTTATACTCCATGGTAACATTCCCCTTTTCTAATTAAATTTTTCCAAATAATAAGAACTTGTCAGCTACACTATATAAAGAAAAAGATAAACCCATAACCACAACTGTTCATAAAAAAATTTATAAATGTACATGATCACATGCATACAACTCGCCCAATATACAGGTAATTAAAATCACTAAATCCTTTTTTGAACGCTCTATACAGGTATTCCTTAATACGTTTAAATAATCTCCTTTTTTCAAGTGATACAATTTTGCTTTTCAAAGAATCTGGTTCGATGATTTTCATATTAGTAATCGACATTTCCACAAAAACCACCCCGATTGTATAGTAATTTTGGAAGGTTTCCCGTATTCACTTTGTTGCTTTGTGTCCTCCGTTTATAATTCCTAAAAGCCGGTATTGATTCGAGAAATACCGCCAAGTATTTTGCATAATGAAAGATAGATAGGGTTCCTCTGAAATGGATTTTATATACATACACAAAGAAGCATTAGCATCATGACGGTTCGCTTGGTTATAGAAGGCAGATAAAAACCCACCTAACATTTGTAATAAAATTCTAGAGGAAAGTGTTCAAGTATAAATCAACAAAAACGAAACGGTAGGCGCTCGCCATCCCCCTTTTGGGACGTTCACCCTATAGCGTCAACCATGCCGGGCGTACAAATAAAACCATCCAATAAGCATTGGATGGTTTACTTCGTTAATTCATCTACTAATTTCCTTTGATTGAACCCTAAAATTTTCGAGAAAAGAGGAGTTTACAATTGATATAAGTTATAAAGCTGTAAAGAATTTAATGGAACGATACAATAAATCAGTCGATGATGTGGATATGATTATCGTCTACATTAACTCTTGATTTTAAAACTCCAAGTGTAGCTTCCTTAATCCAATCAAGGTTAGGTATTAAGAACACTGGAGCTATTGATTTAAACGCTGCTTGTGCAGGATTTACTTATGGATTACATGTAGCAAATGGATTGATAACATCTGGTTTAAATAAGAAAATTCTTGTTATCGACTTAGTAAAAAATACAAAATTCCCCACTATTTTTTAGCACGGATCAAATGAACAATTTATTTTTCTTGCCATAACATACGCCAGTAATTCTCAATTCGATTGAATGTGTCATCGGCACGCTGTGCAACAAAATCTCTTGCCAATTGGTAATCTATATCCCTTGGTGAGATGCCTTTCGTAGCAAATGAAAGCAGTTGTTCTTTTGCTTTTGCAAGCACTCCAGACAAATCTTCTTCATTTTGAATGCTCTCAAACATTTCTTGATAATTTTTGATGACTGATTCAATTTCTGCTTGTGTATATACCGTTTTCCCAAGTTTATTCGTCATGGACAGCTCACGGCTTTGTTGGTATGTTAAAGGAGCATTTAGTGACCTGATTTTGGCTCGTGCTGCGATGAATCGCTCCTCTACCGATTGGTGATTTATGGCTATTTTCGTATTGTGGCGGACATAATCTTGAATCAGTTGATCAAATCCTTTTTTTACATCACCGCTTAAAAACGTATCACTGAAGTATTGAAGTGCAGCTGTTGAAGAAGCCAATTCAAGATGGGCTTCATAAGAATGCTGTTGTTCTTTACTAATTCCAAAAAGGCTAATCCCTAGATATGGCGACAAACTATCTACTCCGTCCGTTATGTGTTGTAAGATGGATTCTACTTTGTTTACTTCTTCATTACTTAGTGAATCAAAGTATTTGGATTCATATAAATATTGGCTGAACACAAGCCATTGATCCTTTGGCCGATAAGAGAAAATATTAGAAGGGTCAACGTTTTCTACGTGAAAAAACTTTTCCATCGGTATGGCCATTAAGCCTTGAACTTGTTTGATTTCATCCGAAATCGTAAGTTTATAGGCTTGTCCATTTCGGATGACTTCCACTTGTTGTCCGGCCAATGGATTTTTGATTTCGTGTACGGATGGCATTTTGGCACTATTTCGAGCAACTATTGCTCCGATATATCCAAAATCAATTTTCACGGTTATTCCCTCCTATTCTAAATAATTAATGGAAGGCAATGGTTCCACTTTGCTTGCATAGTAAAAATTCAATGCACTAAAGAAATGTATTGATTTACCTGTTTTTAAATCGACAATTAAGATATGATTATCGTCAGCTTCCAGTCTGCGTGGTGTTTCCTTGCCTAAAGTATCAACAAACGAACTATAGTAGTACGGGTTTGGATCAGATTGATATTGTGATTTGTGGTACGTGAAAAACGTACCTACATCCAGATATACTATAATTGCAAAATTGGAACTTGCAGAATTCATGTTTGGATTGGTCATCCGCATAGCTTTTCGCGCACCAATAGTCACCAAAGTGAAAATTAAAGTGAAAACAGTACATTCATTATTTATTATCGGTTTTTTTAAATAAATAGTTAAATGATTATAAGGAAAAATTTGAAAAATCCATAAAAATGGTTCATCACCATAATTTGGGGTTGTTAATAGAAAAAATATTTTTCCATGTACATGTATAGGTAAGAAAAAAACGAAAAACTCTAGCATCGTCATTGTTGAATAGACAAACCACGATAGGAGTTTTCGCTTTGTACAACTAGTTCACCATCTTTTTTTACGATTTCCATGCCTTCTAATGAAGAGCCTGCTGTTTTTCCTGTTCAAGCAGCACCTGAATGCATTCTTTGTCCCTTTTGCTTTTGGAAAACCTATCCCACGATAAAACACTTCGAAGTTTTCGTCATAGTTATGCTTGGCATAGCAGTTGTACAGATATAAATAATTGTTTCAAATATATCTTTAGATACCTGAACCCGTGTGTAAGCGTCTAGTTAAATGTTACAGTTTCTATGGGTAAAATATTTCTCGGGGCGTTCATCCGAGGTTGATTGGGAGATCTTTGGATGTGTGGAAACAACCCCCTTTTGGAAGGTTAAAACTGGACGAAAAAGAGAAGGCGCTCTATCATAAAATGTACGCTTGCTGGCGAATACATTTAGAAAGAGGCCTTCTCATGGAAAAAATGTATAACAGGAATGCTTCTGACAAAAATTCAGGAGGTTTACTGCCTAGTTAGTTTATACAAATAAACTTAATAATAGTACAAATGCTAATCCAGATACCGAAATAACGGTTTCCAGCAACGTCCATGTTGCAAAAGTTTCTTTCATGCTTAAGCCAAAATATTCTTTAAACATCCAGAAACCAGCATCGTTAACATGTGAAGCGATTAAACTGCCTGCTCCAGTCGCAAGCACCACTAATGCAAGGTTTGCGTCCGATTGACCTAACATTGGAATTACCAAACCAGCAGTAGTCATGGCTGAAACGGTAGCAGAACCTAAAGCAATACGTAAGATAGCAGCGATGATCCAAGCAAGTAAAATTGGTGATAAACTCGTGTCTTTAAATAATTCCGCTACATAGTCACCGACACCACCGTCAATCAATACTTGTTTGAAGGCTCCACCGCCCCCAATAATTAAAAGCATCATCCCAATATGCGAGATTGCTGTTGTACAAGAGTTCATGATTTCTTTCATTGGAATCTTTCTCGCTAATCCCATTGTGTAAATAGCCACTAACAGCGAGATCAACATTGATGTAGAAGCATCACCAATAAAACGGATTGCTGCTAGAAAACCGTTATCTGCAAATCCTAATGTTTTTTGAAGCAGTGTAATAATGGTTGCGATTGACATTAATATAACAGGAAGCATGGCAGTAAATACGCTAATTCCAAATCCAGGCGTGTCTTCAAGTTTAAAAGTCTTTTGTTCACCTAAAGAGGAGATGTTACCTGTTTTCATAAAAGATTTAGGGACAAGTTTTTTCGCGATTTTTGTAAATAAAGGTCCAGCTAAAATAACAGTTGGAATGGAAATAATAAAGCCGTAAAGTAAAACTTTTCCAATGTCCGCCCCGTATTCACCAGCAATAACAGTTGGTCCTGGGTGCGGTGGCAGAAATCCATGTGTCACCGATAAAGCAGCTACCATTGGAATACCAAGATACAAGATTGAAAACTTTAATTCTTTTGAAATAGCAAAAACAATAGGTATTAATAATACTAGTCCTACTTCAAAAAATAACGCAACACCAATAATGAATGAAGCCGCAACGACAGCCCATTGAATATTCTTTTCCCCAAATTTGTTTACAAGCGTCATGGCAATACGCTGCGCACCGCCGGAATCTGCAATTAATTTTCCCAGCATTGCGCCAAGTCCAAAGATTAAAGCCAGGTGGCCAAGCGTTCCGCCCAATCCAGCTTCAATGGTTTTAACTACTTGTTCGAGAGGCATTCCAAGTGCTAATGCAACACCAAATGATACGATAATTAATGAAACAAATGTATTTAATTTAAGTCCCATTATTAAGATTAATAATGCGATAATTCCAATAGCTACAATGATTAATGGCATTTTATTTCCTCCTACTGTTCATTTTGTTGTGTTGGTGAAGTTTCTTTGATAATTCGAAATCCGTGTATAATCTTTTTCCAAAACTCTAGATAAATTGATAAAAATTGGAAGTAATTGACGATATTCCTTTACAGCTTCTTCATTCGGTGTATGTTTGTAAGTGCTTCCAATCATTTGTGAAACAATGTCAAAAGAGTCGATTTTTCCGAGGGCATATAAGCCGAGTATGCAGGCACCGAGACAGGAGCTTTCATAGCTTTCTGGAACGACAACCTCAGATTCGAAGATATCAGCCATCATTTGGCGCCATACCTCTGACCTTGCGAAGCCTCCCGTCGCTTGAATTCGAGTCACAGGGCTATCCATGCATTCGATTAATGCTAAAAATACCGTGTATAAATTGAAGATAACGCCTTCTAAGGCAGCACGAATCATATGTTCCTTCTTATGTGATATTGTTAAACCAAAAAATGATCCACGGACATCGGGGTTCCATAATGGTGCACGTTCACCTGCAAGGTATGGATGGAACAACAGCCCCTCTGCACCTGGCCGTACTCGTTCAGCAATCTTGGTTAATACTTCATACGGGTCAATTCCTAATCTTTTCGCTGTTTCAATTTCAGATGAGGCAAATTGGTCTCGTATCCAGCGAAGGACGATTCCGCCATTGTTGACAGGTCCGCCTATTACCCAATGCTTTTCCGTTAGAGCGTAACAGAAGATTCTCTCTTTTTCGTCTGTTTGTGGCTTGTCAATAATGGTTCGAATCGCACCGCTTGTTCCAATGGTAACAGCAACTTCCCCTTTTTTGATGGCATTGACGCCTAAGTTGGAAAGTACGCCATCACTTGCGCCGATGACAAAAGGAGTCTGCGGATCGATGCCAATCTGTTTCGCTAATTCTGGATCGCAGTTGCTAAAAATTTTAGTCGTTGGAACAAGCTCAGATAACTGGGAGTGAGTGATACCGGCGATTTTGAGTGCCTCTTCATCCCAATCTAGTGTTTTGAGATTCATCATGCCCGTGCATGAAGCGAGGGAATGATCGACAATATATTGATTAAAGAACTTTTTAAAAATGTACTCTTTAATTCCAATATATTTTTTCGTTTTGATAGCGATTTCAGGCCGTTCATTCACGATCCAAGTGATTTTGCTTAATGGTGACATAGGATGAATCGGTGTCCCAGTTCGTCTATAAATTTCATGGCCATTCATTTCGTTTTTAATTTTATGTGCCCATGCTTCGCTGCGATTATCTGCCCAAGTGATACATGGCGTTAGCGGCTGATCATTTTCATCCATCGCAATGACGCTATGCATAGCACTGCTGAAAGAAATAAACGAAATCTTTTTTTGAGGATGTTGTTTCGTTATATTTGAAATTGCTTGTAAGACAGCTTGGAAGATCTCTTCCGGGTTTTGCTCCGCTGTCGATATATTTGGTGTGTAAAGCGGATAACCGATATTCTCCTTTTGAATCACTTCGCCCTTGTCTGTAAATAAAACAGCTTTGGTGCTTGTGGTACCTATATCGATACCTAACATGTAGCTAGTCATTTTCTTGTTCTACTCCTTTAGAAAGCATTTGTTGCGATCTCCATAGATCTTCAACGGAATCTTGGACATCATCAAAATTTTGATGAAGCGATTGAATCATCATGTCTCTATCTTTTGTTTTAATGGCTTCAACGTATAGCTCATGATTTTTTATAATTCGTTTAAAGTCGTCGTATTTATCTCTAAAACGGGATCGCATCGATAGCAGAATGAAGCTTTCCATAACGGGTTTTAGATTATCCCAGATCATCCGAATGTAGGAATGATTAGCAGCACGAATAATCGTTTCATGGAATAAAACATCTTGAAAAGAGAATTCATCAGCGTCCCGATATTTGATTGCAACTTTCATCATTTCAAGAATTTTACTTAGTTCTCTTACTAACTCACTGGTGTCCGTTTTTACAAGACGTTCAAATACAAACGTTTCTATGAGTAAGCGTACATCATAAATTTCTTGTATTTCTTTTTCTGTTAAACCAATCACAACGGCTCCCATTCTTTCTAAACGAATGATATTTTCAGATGCTAATACTTTTAATGCTTCGCGAACAGGTGAACGACTGACATTAAAGTCGGCAGCTATTTTATTTTCAGATAAAATAGTACCGCTTTCAATTAAGCCGGAAATAATTCGCATTCTAAGTTCATAGGCTACACGGTCTCCAGCGGAAACTTTGGAAAGCCACTTTTCTGGATACAAAAGTTCCTTTGACTCGCCCATAAATTCACCTTCTTATAGAGTTCAAGTATACTTGTATACAAGTATTATAAATGGGAGTTTTTATTTATGCAAGCGCTTTTATAAAATGTTTTTTTCAAAAAATATATCCGGTTTACAAAGGTTTGGAAATTTCGATAGGCGATGAATTGAAATAAAAAGTATGTTTTTTTCTAAAAAAACTATAAAAATTTTTGTATACGCATTTGTTCATATTGAAAAAGGGGAAAGGGACTTTTTTGAATGCCTGTAAATGTCAAAATAAGAATGCACAATTTTGACTGTATAGTGATGTACAAAAATGATTTTATGGATAATTATGTTATTAAGTGGTGGATAGTAATAACTTGACATGGATCCTCTGTAGCCATGATTCTTTAGCCCAGCACCAGCTTCAACAGTTTTGGCAAAACCAAAAAAGGTTATCATGGCTCCTCCTCCATGTATAGCCCCATTGCATATCACTGCATAAGGATTTTGCAATTCTCTGCACTTTTATTTTGCAAAAAACAGCACATTATTTGTAATAGAAGAAAAGTATTAGAGGATATTTCCAATTTTCAACCCCATACAAAAGAAGTCAGGAAGACGATGGATAAGATCGATACGGCAATTGGTGATGCTATAAAAAACGGTAAAGGCTCTATTCCGCATGCAAATTCAGATTACGTTATCCCAACAGTCAATATTGAATGTAAACCTTCCAAATATTTAAAGTCCGGAATGGCTGTACAACGCCGCCAGCTTGAGCAAAATTTCAAAATATTTGCTTCCCGTACCACTGCTGATTTAGACCCCACTCTATTTCATCTTCAGCTTGCAGCTAGAAATGCAGTTGATTTACTGAAGCACAAATGGCAATCAAAATCATACACTCGGGAGTGAATCAATTCCATTTGTTTCTTTTGATAATCAAATTCGGGAAAGCCTGTTCCACGCGTACTCATGCCACTTTTGATACATCCTGATGACGGCTTCCTCGAGCCAGCCGGTATGGCGTTGGTAAGGGGTGAACAACTGCGTTTGAAATTCCCCGTTTCGGTCTCTTGGGACCAAAAGGCCTTCAATACGACCATACTGTGTATCTAGGTTTCGATGGTAATAGCCGTTTCTTCTATTCGACGTTCCCCTCTGTTCGATTTCGAGGAAACTCTGAATTTCTTCCTTCATGATCAACTCTAATTTTTCCTTTACAAACTGACGAATGGCGTTTTCCAGTTGATTGACCCAGTCTAAATTCGGTATACTTTTAGACATAGGTAGGGTTCTCCTTTCTCTGGAATTTTGGTCAAATCAGAGAATACCCTACCTTTTTCTTTTGGTCTAGCCAAATGCTTGACACAATCATCAACAATCCTTTCTGATATTCCATGATTGCTAAAAATTTTCCTTCAGGTTACAATATTTCGTTTCTTCATTTTATGGTATAATCATTTTCAAATTCAAAAAAGGGTTTGATAAAAAATGGATTTAAATTCGGCTGATCGGGAGCAGATACTGTCGTTTTTGAAAAAAATAATTGTTGAAACATTACATGATCAATCAGTAAAAGTCTATCTGTTTGGTTCGTGGGCTCGTAAAGAGGAAAAGAGGACATCCGATATTGACATCGCTCTTTCTGCAGATTCAGCTATTCCGATTTCTAAGTGGGTGGAACTTCGTGAACGAATCGAGGAATCGCCATTACCGTACAGAGTAGATCTTGTCGATTTATCTAAAGCCGATCAGGCTATGAAAGAAAAAGTGAAAAAGGAAGGAATTTTATGGAACGGTTGAAGGAACGTATTCAACTTGCTTTAAAAGCTCTTCGTGCTTTCCAAGAGGTTTTGCTCCTAGAGAATCCAACGGAAGTTGAACGGGATGCAGCTATTCAGCGATTTGAGTTTAGTTTTGAAGCTTGTTGGAAAGCAGTAAAACAATTTTTATATGATAAAGAAGGAATTGATGTCGGTTCACCTAAAGGAGTAATTCGTTCAAGCAGGGAAATTGGAATTTTATCTGATGAGGAAACGATCATTGCATTAAAAATGGTAGATGATCGGAATTTGACAGTTCATACATACAATGAAGAGCTAGCTGTTGAAATTTTTGGCAATCTTCATAAATACTATCAACTTCTCTATAACTGGATTATCCGTATAGAGAAGAGAGAATATTAAATATAGTTGGAAGAGTAAAATTCCGTTAACGATGTATCGTTGTTTTTTAAGATTGGCATTTGCAGTTCGCCCACTCAATTTTCTATGCCTGGAAAGAATTATGAACATCGTTTTATATTGAACAGATTTTCCCTATCTTTTCTCAAACAATCGATTGTTTATCGTCAATACCGAATACATGCATTCGGTATTGACTTGTGTAAATGAAATTTGCTTCATCGGTACCGGCGGTATTCGGGAGAAAAGCGGAAAAACGGCTCTACCGGTCGGGTCTGAAGGATCGGCTGACAATAAGGATCCGGTTTTTGCTTTATTTTGTTTTTTGATTAAGCCAATTCCCGATTTCAGCCGTCGGTTCCACATTCACTTTATCATTCCCCGGGGGCGCCTTAATAAAAAAAATAACTGTGCCGGGTTGTGACCGTTGAGCATATTTAATGCCTGGGGGAGTTACATAGAAATCGCCTTTTTGAAAGGTGTACAGTTCTCCTGTTTCCACATCTAAATATTCCGTTTTTCCGCTGATAATGTATTGATATTCATAAGCTTGCGTGTGGTAATGCGGCAATTCACCCATAAAATCATCGTATGAAGTGATTCCGATTTCCAGTTTGTCGTCTTCTATATATGGAAGTGTTTGCGGGCGTGATAATTGGCCGACAAAATATTGCCTTGTCGTCTTTTCGAGCGATTTTTAATTTGTTCGCTTGGAATGACTAATATTTTTTTATTTCCTTCACGAATTGACAAAGTTTTCGCCCCCTCGTTTTTGATAGTTCTAATGTTTCTTTTGTTTTTTGGCGCCTGTTTCTCAGTTTAAACTTCTTTCTTCGAATATGAAAAAAGGGACGAATGCAAAAATCTCGTCCCGTAGGGAGTTGCTCTGATACATTTATTACCATCTTCAAAAAGTAAACAAAGATCCCCTTATGCCACTGCAACTGTTTTTTAATGGAATCTAGTGGCATTCCTCGTTGGGCTTCGTAATAAACTCAATGAGATTTTGAATTTTTCTCGATTTTACACTTGCAAGACCGGTTGAAAAATCACTTGAATGTTCTTTCATGCAATAGATATACGTAAATTATACGATGACACAATATCGTTTAATGGCTCGCTCATGTCGGATTCGATATCGATCGAAGCGTAATGTTTCTTTCGTTTGCCGAAAGTAGCTTTCGATCGACCAGCGTTTCGCATAGTATTCAAGAATAGCCTGATCGCTCAGTTTTTGTGTCTGTACTTAAAAAACAACGAAAATGCTCGCTTGTCATCGGTTGATCGGTTTTCCAACAAAACAATACCACCGCATTTGGAATGTCGTTCATTGCCCCTTCGTAGCGATACACTTGATACGTTTCCCCTCCCACGGTCACGAGGTGGGGATCGGGAAACATCGATGTAACGGGCCAATTCTTTGGCGGATTGACGAATTCCTTGTGGATACAGGGTGCGGTTGGTTTTCAGTGCTCGCGATGACATACCTCTTTTCGTTAGGCACGTTTCAATGAGCGATTTCGATGTATACCCAGAATCAAACAGTACATAGACACGATGGTTCCACTTTTCTTGCTAACTGTTGTAAGCATACTTTTCCGCGTTTGCATCAAAGAACAGGTCCTTAGGGTTATCAAAATTTCAAAAAAAGACAGCATTTTTAACTACAATCGGCATCCTCATAACAAAAATCCCCAATTATGAAAACTCAATTTAAACAATTTCCATTACCTAGAATTTTTTACAAAAAACAAGTTACAAGTACTATAAAATGTAATATAAAAACCATAAATAACCAATTTCGGGATTCCAAAATACTGGTTAAATGGAATCATATACCACCAATGTTCTTAAGAAAAAATCATAGATTCGAGATAATTTTGGGTGAAAAGTACTGTGAGAAATTTGGCGCCTTTCATCGGGCGTTTGACGGTTTTTCCAACTATTGATAAATACATTTATAGGAAAATATTTATTAAGCATTCGATACTATTTAAAGAAACGAATGCCACAAAACTATTTTGAAGGAGATGGATATTTTGGCAGGACAAATTCGAATGACCCCAGAGGAGCTAAAAGCGAAGGCGCAGCGTTATGGGCAAGCCGGTTTACAAATTGAGCAAATTTTAAGAGATTTAACAAATTTACAAAATGAACTTCGTGCTGAGTGGGAAGGCCGCGCTTTCCAAGGATTCGATGATCAATTTAATCAACTAAAACCGAAGGTGCAAAACTTTGCACAGCTTATGCATGATATTAATACGCAATTGAATAGAACAGCGGAAGCGGTAGCTCAACATGATGAGCAGCTTTCACGCAATTTTGGGCTTCAATAATCAATCCGCATTGACTTCATGTCTAATATCGGGCTTAAATGGTTGGACGACTTCCGTGTTGTCAATAAGGCCACGCGACAATGTTGTGTGGCTTTTTCTTAATACATAAATAAATACTTTCGGAATGGATGATGCAAGACAAAAACGAGGCGTTGGCAAGAATACTGCGCCCTTTAGGACGTTTGCCCGGCTTGTTTTTCATCCCAACATATCTGTATGTCATTCACATAAAAGGGGGTGAATGCAGTGAAGAGATTTGTGCTCAATTCTTTTATGTTTCTTGGACTGGCGCTCATGCTTTCCTCGGGAAGTTCCTACCTGGCATTAAACCAAGCAGCGAAAAGTACAAATGATGATGAGCAAAAAATGACTGTTGCTTTAGTGAATGAAGATCAAGGCGGCACCTTTAATGGCAAAAAGTACGCATTTGGCAATGAATTTGTGAAAAGTATTGAAAAAGATAATGACCATGATTGGTATGTTGTCAGCCGCGGTGTTGCTGAAAGCGGCTTTAAAAACAATTTATACAACATGATCATTATCATTCCAAATGATTTTACGCAAAAAGCTCTTTCAATGAATGAAAAAAATCCGGAGAAAATCACTTTAAACTACAAAATTAATGCTTCTGGCAACAGCAGCATGAAAGCCCGGGCGGAAAAAACGGCAAGTTCCATTTTAGAGGATTTTAATCGTCGAATTATTGATGTTTACTTCGCCAGTGTAATAGGAAATTTACAAGAGGCACAAGACAATGTTGCTGAACTTGTCAGGAAGGAACGGAATCATACCAATATATATAATCATGATATTCATCAACCATTATCTGGTTTCACTAATCAGTTTGCGACAGTAAAGGATCAAACAAAGGTATCAACCGATGCTTTCAAAGGTCTGGAGGATATCTTGCAAAATTACCAGAGCACCTTTGTTGAAGGGGCAAAAGCAACAAATGCTTATCAAACAAATTTTTTAGATTTCCAACAAATGAAGAATGCTCATGAAACTTTGGCAAAAGGTTTTGCAGATCAACTAACCGCATTCGACAGCAGTCTAAACGCTGCAGACGTTCAGCAAAATATTAACCGATTAGTTGAAACCAATCAGGCCATTTATAATCAGTTCCATTTCAATTCCATGGAGAACCAAAATATTTTCTTGAAGTCTGAAGCGCTGAAGATGTCGTTAAAATCAACATTGGAAACAATAGACAGCTATGAGCAAGAATTAACGAAAAAGCTGGAAAATGAAACAGAGGAAAACATCGCTAAAAAATTAGCGGAACAAATGAAAAACGGTGAGGAAAACAGTTATGTTTCATTGAATCAAATATTTGATACTCCCGATAAAATTGTCCAAAAAACGATGAAAAGCCAAATTGATAAACTTCCAACATTAATACTGGAAGAAATTGATAATTTAAACATCGATGAGTCGGTGAAGGGCGACATCAAAACGGTTATCAAGGTGACAAACCAATTTAATCGGGAATTTCAATACCAACCGCAAAATCCCAATGGAACGGGACTTCCTTTATCAGATTTAATAAACAAAGTGAAAAAGGATTTAACTGAATCAGGGACCGTTTTTTCAGACAATGCCGCAATTCAAGGCGGAAATATGAAGAGCCAAACGATAAATGTGGCAGTTCCTGAACTTTTTCGCATTCATGAAGTGGCATTGACACTTCCTAATGGGCAAACAAATGTTTTGAAAGTGGATGGAGATCAAAGCAACGTTACATTCGATCTTCCTGCCACTGAAAATGGTAATATGACAGTCAACATAAAATTGAGCTTGAAGGACGAAAATGCGCAAATTGATTTATTTCAGCCAGTTGCATGGGAATGGAAGATTATTCAAAAGCATAAACATACAGAGGTGCGAGGGCCGTCTGATCCATCTGATCCATTGCCACCAGAAGAGCAACAGCCTGATCCTGAAGCTCTAAATATGAATGAAAACCATAATTCAAAATCAACACAGGGCGATTCAAGTGATGTAAACACAAATGAATCTCCTGTTGAAAAAGAAGATATGAACAATGTTATCTATCATAAGGTAATGTCCCAGCTTATCAGTGATCTGGCTAATATTTCCATGAAAAGCCTTAATGAAACGATCAGAGATTATCAAAAAACAGCGATGTTATATGAATTATATTTTGGGAAAAGTATTTCCGATTTAGCCAATGGATTGGAACAACAGAGCCTAGAGGATATGGCTGCAGAGGATTCTCTTTATTACCTGTTCCATAAGCAAGATATTGTAGAAGCCATATCTGACTATATGGCCGGGAAAATAACTGAAGATGTCAGAGCTGAAACGGAAGACCTTAAAAATAAGATAGCAGGTTATAAGCAGCTGATTCAAGATACTCAAAATCGTTCCGACGAAATGGCTTTATTAGTCCAACAAGCGACGAAACAAGCAGAAGAATTGAATCATGGCATTACCAATACATTACAGCAATTGGAAGCATGGCGGGAAGCCAGTTTGAAGCTACAAAACGCAAATAATGAGATACAAGCCGGTCAGAATAAAGAACAAAGCGCCGTTCTGTCCTTAGACGATCAGCTTCAAACATTGCTGGCAGCAAGTCAATCGTTGGCTGATCAATCTGAAAATGCATTGATTTCAACTGACAGCGTCTATAAAACTTTTGATGCAATTGATAAACAGGCTGACAATATTGTAAACAGCGGCGACACATTAGTGAAAAAGGCTCAAAAGCTTTCGAATGATATGACCAATAAGCTGTTAAAGGATCAAGAGTTTGCTGATAACTTTGGACAAGTGTTAGCCAACAGCCGTATAGGCGACCGTCCAAATGAAAACTTGTTGAATTTTCTATCAAATCCGGTGCAGACAAAAAACAGCGAAGTGATCATGGCTAAAGATACCTTTATCCCTTATTATTTGGTGTTAATCTGTTTTATTTTGGCTTTATTCACGGCATACGCCATTGCCACGTCTGAAAGAAAAAGATTGATAAAGGATGATTTCTCAGAAAACAGAACATTGGTTTGGAAAAATCATCCGATCACATGGTTGACGGCGGGAATCGGGGTTATCGAGGGAATCATCATCGGTTTGCTGTCGAGTTCTTTTATCGATATTCCGCAAGAAAAATATTTTCAATGGATTGGCCTAATCACCCTGATTATGTTAACCATGGTGCTGGCAGGAGCTTATTTGTTAAGACAGCTTAAAATGATCGGGATGTTTTTACTTCTTGGCATGTTAAGCCTTTATGTATTGTTGACAGAAACACTTGGACTGAATTTCGACAAACAGTCTTTGGCATCTACATTGCAAGAATTGTCGCCACTGCAATATATTGAGAAGCTGCTATTAGGTTTTGTTGACGATACAAAGTACGATCCATTGATCATCACTATATTAGTGGGAGCAGCATTTTTAAGTCTTGTCGGACATTTATTTGTCATAAATGGGCTTACTCAAAATAAGGAGGCAGAGGATGAAGCGGCTGATCCGAATTAGTATTTTAGTTGCTGCAGCTATAGGCGTCCAGCCTTTACTTTCTGCACATTCGTTGGCAGATGAACATTTGGATCACAATGGGAAGCTTGATTTACAAGTAGATCGCATCAGCGATGACATAAAAACACAAGAATCCCAAAGTGAGAGTGAAACTGAACTGGAAAAAATCGCGCCCGGTTTGTTTAAAAAACAAACTCGGGCTGCGGTCCAAAAAAAGCAAAAAGAGCTGGATCATGCAGTGAATCATCTAAAAGAAGAAATTTTTGCCGATTCGGTGGCGAGCGATGCAAAAACAAGCTTTTACGATGCGAAAAAGACATTATTTTCACAACATTTTTTTACGCAGCATTCTTCTCCCGCTAGCCAAAGCACTGCGGATCGTGCAGAGAAAAAGGAAAGGGTAAATCAGATAGCCATTGGATTTCTGAGCGGATTTGCTGTTATGTTGGTCGGCGGAATTTTGGCTCTTATAAGAAAAATAATGGAGTAAAGGGGAGGTCAGGAATGCCCGTTGAAACGCATATCAATGTTACCGTTGATTTTAGTAAATGGGGGAAAGGCCAATATGATGTGAGGATACCGGCACATCAACCGATAAAACAGCTGCTGTCGAACTTGAATGAATCTTTAAGGCTCGAACTCCCTAATTATTCCCTTTTTGCGGTAAAAATCCCGACTAAAGAAATTTTACTGGCGGATGACGACCAGATTAGCGAGTTCCCAGTGGCAAATGGAGATATTTTACTTGTTTTATAGAACAAGAACCATGCTTTTTATTATAGCCTGTGTAACGTTGAAAAGGAGTCAGAAATCATGAAGGAAAAAACAATTAAAATGGATTCCGTGTCTTATCATTTTTTTATTGAAAACAATCAATGGAAATTAGAACTGGCAAAATCGCAGACCCGCGTGAAAGATATTCGTGAATTGGCTCTGATGAAGGAGAATACAGACCAGTTTGTTCCGGTAGAAGTGGGGGACGGGGAAGACGTTCTCACTTTCCAATTTCTAGTTGATTCCAATATGAACCATTGGGAAACCATTCAAAGCTTGGGGCGAAGTGACAAGTTGCGATTGCTGTGCAATCTGGCCCGTTTCAGAAAAATTTTAGATACGCGAATTACGTTCTTCCTGCATCCACATAATCTCATATTTGACGATAATCTCATACCTTTTTTGGTGTACAGAGGCATTCGCCAGGTGCTCCCCCCCTATGAGATCAACGACGAAACCTTCCTGCTGCAATATAAGTGTTTAAGTATCGCCCTATTTTCAAAAAAATATCATTTCGATGAACTATATGCAGGTTCATGGAAAAATGCAAAAGATACCGAGTTTGAACGGCAAATCAGTGAAATTGATCATTTTGATGACTTTGTTGAGTTTTTACACAAACAGTATCGCAAGGAAAAGCGCGAAACAGAGAAAAATATGCAAATCGTTCCAAAAAAAAGATTTCAGCTATTTAAACGTTTATCCATTGCCATGATCGCAGCTGCAGTCATTTTGGTTGTCCCTGTTGTATACTTCGGCTTTTTCAAGTTGCCGTTTCAGCAGCACCTTTTGGAAGCGCATAGGGCTTTTTTAGCCATGGATTATTCAGAAGTCATTTCAGATCTAGAAAGTGTCAATCCTGAAAAATTGCCCGATTCGGGAAAATATATATTGGCCTATTCGTATGTTAAATCCGAAAATCTGGGCGATGAAGAAAAAGACACCATTATGAATAATATTAGCTTAAAAAGCGATCCTAACTACTTATTGTATTGGATTTACAATGGCCGCGGAGATTTGGATAAATCACTTGATTTAGCGATGTATCTCGATGATCCGGTGTTAATCATGTACGGCTATATTAAAAAAATTGAGAAGGCAAAAAATGATCCAAACTTAAGTGGAACCGAACGGCAAAACCGGGTACAGCAATATGAAGAGAAGTTAAAATCGTATGGAGAAAAATATGGTCTGAAATCTTTGTTTGTGGCGGATCCGGAGGAAGCCAATCCAACTGAAGAAACAGGTGGATCCTCGCCGGCAGCTGCAGAACAACAAGCAACCGATCAAGCAAAGGGGACACAGACAGATCGAACTGAGAAAAAGGTTCCTGATCAAAACCAAACAGAAGAAACGAAATAAGGGGATCTTGCCTGCATTTATGAGCGGCTATCATTTGAATGGTTCAGCTGATTTTAGTTTTAAAGAATTAAACGTTACGCTTCATGTACCCAAATCATTTCGCTTACTGGAAAAAAAGGCATGCGTCTTTCTTAATTGCATGTAGAGAGGGAGAAAGAGATGGCACAACGATTATTACTGGTGAGATATGATAAACAATTGCATAAATGCCATTTACATGACCATGAACCGAAAAGAGTATCAATCGGCGGCCAATGGTCTGACACCATTACCTTTCACGGTTTATCCGACACCATTTGGGTGAATTGGAATGGTGAAACTTGCAAGGTTGAAAATAAATCATTCATAAATGGTGCCATTTCATTACAGATAAACAATATTCCGCTGGAAATATACCTTACAGAACATAATGATTGGCACTACTACGATATTTCCAATAAATTGAACATTACCTTTGGCAAAAATTCGTATGATGATGTGCAGATTCCCAATACTGCTATTGATTTCGTATTGTTCCGTGATCAATTGGGAGACTCTTTTCAAATGGCTGTCTATCAGGGCCATGTCTATCATAACTATACACTCGTGGATGGAGAAGAAGTGAAGCTTGAAGCGGGGGATGAGCTTTTTTTTGCCGGTGTAATGGTCAGAGTGACCAAAGATCGTTTGGAGATATTGGCCTCCGAACCCTATATATCTAAATTGGTGCCATTATATAGCGCACAAAGCAAGTATAACGCGGATTATCCTAATTATCACCGTTCACTGCGCATTATTTACCGTGTTCCGGAAGATAAACGGAAAATTGCTAAACCATCCAGCAAGCCAAGCAAACCGAGTGAACAACTTGCCCGTGTCATTGTTCCGCCGCTAGTCATGATTGCAGCCTTCGTACTCGTTTCCTTTTTTCAGCGAAGCGGCATTTATTTAATTGTGATGCTGTCTATGACGATTGTCACAGTTATTTTTTCCATCACCTCTTATGTGAAAAGCTTGCGGCAATATCGATTGGATATGAAAGAACGGGAGGAGAGCTACCGGGATTATTTGAAGCAAAAAACACATGAATTGTATCAAGCAAGTGAAGAACAGCGCCATGCCTTAAACTATCACTACCCAAGTGTGGAGCAAATCCGTGATATGGCCTTAAGGATAGACTCGCGGATTTACGAAAAGACGAGGTTTCACCATGACTTTTTAATGTATCGCGTTGGAACAGGGACAGTGGATGCCAGCTTTGACATCGAATTCAGCATGGAAGAATTTACACAGGATAAAGATGAACTGGTCGAGGAGGTGCGCAGCCTTCGATCACAATTTTTAAAATTGCATGATGTTCCGATTGTAACGTCCTTGTTAAATGGGCCTGTGGGATATATCGGTCAGCGCCGTCTTGTGTTGGAACAGCTGCAAATGCTCGTCATGCAAGCAGCCTTATTTCACAGTTATCACGATGTTCAATTTGTGACGATATTCCCGGAGGAAGAAAAGCAACAATGGGCTTGGATGCGCTGGCTGCCGCATGCCAGTTTGCGTGATTTAAATATTAGAGGTTTTATATACCACGAGCGATCTCGCGACCAGGTTCTCAATTCGCTCTATCAAATTTTAAAAGAAAGAAAATTAACAATTGATGAGAAAGCGAACAAAAATGAGAATATCTATTTTTCACCGCATTTTGTCATTTTTATTACAGATGAAAAGCTGATTTTAGACCATACGATCATGGAGTTTTTTAATGAAGATCCAATCGAACTTGGTGTTTCGCTCGTGTTTGTGGAAGATGTCATGCAGTCATTGCCTGAGCATGTAAAAACGGTGATTGATATACGCGATGCCCACTATGGCAACATCATTATCGAAAACGGCGAATTGGTAAACAAACGGTTTGTTCCAGATCACTTCCCGGACGGTTTTAACAAAGAAGACATTTCCCGTGCTTTGGCTCCTTTAAACCACCTGCAAAACTTGAAAAATTCCATTCCGGAAAGCGTGACTTTCCTTGAAATGTACGGCGTGGAAAAGGTTGAGGAGCTCGGGATTGAAGAACGCTGGGCACGAAACGAAACATATAAAAGCCTGGCAGTACCGATCGGACTGCGGGGAAAAGAGGATATTGTCCAGTTGAACCTCCATGAAAAAGCGCACGGACCGCACGGGCTGCTCGCCGGGACGACGGGTTCGGGGAAATCTGAAATCATTCAATCTTATATTCTCTCGCTTGCCGTTAATTTCCATCCGCATGAAGTTGCATTTTTGCTGATCGACTATAAAGGCGGCGGGATGGCGAATCTGTTTCGGAAGCTGCCGCACCTGCTCGGCACCATCACAAACCTTGACGGTGTCCAGTCGATGCGCGCGCTTGCCTCGATCAAAGCCGAACTAAAGAAGCGCCAGCGCTTGTTTGGAGAGCATAACGTCAACCATATCAACCAATACCAGAAGTTATATAAAACGGGCGAAGCGAAAGAGCCGATGCCGCATTTATTCCTGATCTCAGACGAATTTGCCGAACTGAAAGCGGAGCAGCCGGATTTCATGAAAGAACTTGTCTCGACCGCCCGCATCGGTCGTTCGCTCGGCATCCATCTGATATTGGCAACGCAAAAACCGAGCGGGGTTGTCGACGATCAAATTTGGTCCAACTCGAAATTTAAACTGGCACTCAAAGTCCAAAACACAAGCGACTCGATGGAAATTTTAAAAACACCGGACGCCGCTGAAATCACCTTGCCGGGACGCGCCTACCTGCAAGTCGGCAACAATGAAATTTACGAACTATTTCAAAGCGCATGGAGCGGCGCAAATTATGTTCCGGATCAGGAGGACCAAGACCTTTTGGACACGACGATTTACGCGATTAACGAGCTTGGCCAATATGAGCCGATTTCTCAGGATTTAAGCGGCCTTTCCAACCGCAAAGAAATAGTAAAAGTCCCGACTGAACTCGAAGCTGTCGTCGACTGGATCAACGCCTACGCTGAAAAAATCGGTGTGGAAGAATTGCCAAGACCGTGGCTGCCGCCGTTAGAAGAGAAGATCTATTTAACGGAGCTGCATCAAGTAGAATATACAGAAGCTTGGTATCAAGAGAAGCAAGGGCTTGAAGCGACCATCGGCTTTTTAGATTTGCCGGAAATGCAAGAGCAAAAGCCATTAACCTTGAATTTGGAGAAGGATGGACATTTAGCTGTTTATTCCAGCCCAGGCTATGGGAAATCAACCTTTTTGCAGACTTTGGCAGTGGATATTGCCAGACAGTATAACCCCGAAAGAGTTCATATGTATTTAATCGATTTAGGAACTAACGGTTTGTTGCCATTGAAAGATTTGCCCCATGTCGCCGACACCATTATGGCGGATGACGAAGTGAAAATGGCTAAGCTTATTCGCCGCTTACGAAACGAGATGAAGGAGCGCAAGCAGAAATTAAGTAAATACGGAGTTGCCAACATTCGCATGTACGAAAAGGCAATCGGCGAAAACGTTCCGGCGATTCTACTCATAATCGATACGTATGATTCCGTTTTAGACTCTTCTTATAAGGATGATTTTGAGAATATGGTCGCGCAAGTTGCAAGGGAAGGCGTCAGCGTCGGTATACATCTTGCCATCAGCGCAGGAAGGCAAAGCGCGTTAAGAGCGCCTCTCCTCGCCAATATTAAACATCAGATTGCCTTGTTTATGATAGATGCTACAGAAGTTCGCAATATTGTAGGGAGAACGGATTTATCGATTGAGGAAATACCAGGCCGCGGCCTAATTAAATTGGATCAGCCAACTGCTTTTCAAACAGCTTTGCCTGTAAAAGGCGAAGATACGCTGCAAATCATTGAGGGAATCCAAACGGAGAGCAAAGGTATGCGTGAAGCGTGGAAAGGCAAAACGCCGGCTCCAATTCCAATGGTTCCAGAAGTGGTTGAATTTTCTGCATTCATTAAACATCCGAAGGCAAAAGATATGTTGGCGTCGGGAGGCATTCCATTTGCAGTGGATTTTGAAGAAGTAGAACCCGTGGCACTACAGGTTGTCGAAGACGAAAATACATTGATTTTAGGAGAAATGGCTGATGCAGTGGAACAAACGTATTTAACTCTTCTATCCAGCATTTCGCTCAATGAGCATATTGATGTTGGTTTATTGGATAATGCTGCAGCAGCATTCCAACTGTATCAAAACCATGTCAATTTGTATGCGGATAATGGAGATTCAATGGATTTGTTTGTAGCCAAAATTCAAGAACTATATGAGGCAAGGGAAAACGCATTTCGCCAAATCCAATCGGAAACGGATGGGCGAGCGACCATACGCGATTTTAAGAACCAAATCCGTCCGCTCGTTGTTTTAATCACCGATGCCTCCTTTGTCGTTGAAACGATGTCGGCGCTGTCGCAGTCAACGCTTGCAAAGCTGATGGAAACGGGAGCAAGGCTTGGAATCTATTTCATTATTGGCGGAATCCCGGGAAGAATTGAAAGAATGTATGATGACATTTCCACTATGATCAAAAAACAAAAAACGGGTGTGTTGATTGGCAGGGTTGCCGACCAAAATATTTTGGAAGTGATGAATCGGCCGTATAAGGAAAAGAACCTGCCGCTTTACGAAGCTTATTATATCCGATATGGAAAAGCGGTAAAAATTAAAATCGCCGCGCCATATCGTACAAAGGAGGAAGTGAGCGAACATGTTTGATTGGTTCAAAACGGCGACGGAGAAAAAAAGAGATGATTACCATAAGCTTTACGAAAAACTTCATGATGCACTTTCGGATTATGATCAAAATGTTTTGGAAGCAGAAGGAATCTACGAAAGCTATGTAGGAAAAGCAGCTCATTTATCCAGCTCAGACATTCCATCAAACGACTTTGAACCTAAGCGGCAAGAACTCAATCAGAAGCTGAATAAATATTTCCAACTGGAAAAGCAGAAAAGAAGCTCTCTTGTGTCCGCCAAAAATAAGGCATACGAAAGATACATTTACTATAAAAACTTAGCCATTAAAGAAGCGAGGGAGAGAGCGGAAAGAGAACGGAAAGAAAGGATGGAGCGGTTATATGGGAAGCGTTAAAATCAACGGTGCCAAAGTAAATGAAGCGAAAGAAACGGCAAAAGCGCTTGAAGAGTCGATTAGAAACACGAAGAACACATGCAGCCAATTAATTTCCTATATTCACTCGGCGGGGTGGAGTGGAAAATCACGAGACGCATTTCTTACCTATCTCGAGATTATACACAAATATCATCAAGAGATGGAAAAGGCTGCAGCGAAACAGACAAAAGCCCTGAATAATTTGGAAAGTTATTTCCATGACTTTTTGAACGATCCATCAGTTAAAGAAGTGAGAAACTTATGAACGTTGCTCGCGATGCTTTTAACGTACCGGAATTATATTTGTTGGCTGCGGCTTTTGGATGCAATACGATATTCGGCCTCCCGGATAAACAAATTTACCAATTAAAGGGAGAAGAAGTTTTTAAAGAAGCTCACGAACGCTTAAAAGAAAAACAAATATTAGATTCTGCCGGCAAAATCACAGAGGCGGGGGCCTTGGTCATTCAAGCACTGGAACATTATGCTCAAAGTGAAAAATATGTGCGAATTAATAATTTAATGTTTGCTTTCTTCGAGAAAACAAATGACAAGCTGATCGTTTTGGTGGAACTAGAAAATAACTTATACCAATTAAGGATCATGGCCAAAGCTTTTGTTCTCAAATTGCTAAGCGAACAGTTTCCGTTAATGTCAAGAGAACCGGCGCCGCTTGAAAAAACTTTTTTAAAGCGTGAACTAACCCATGAAGAAAGGCGAGAAGTAGAAAGTTTCGAACCGGAAAAAATGTTTATGGATCTTGAATTCTTTCATATGACTGAACGGCCGATGGAGCCTGACAATCCGAAATTCTATCAGCAGTGGATGATTTTTACGAAAGATCAAAATCTGATTATGGTGGATATCCCACAAAAGAAATACTACCATGCAAGCCAATATTGGTTTCTGAAACTGCTCTTTGACGAATTGGAATTTCCTTATAAGGAGGCAAAAGCGCATGGCTAACGCGAATATGGGCGGAGGAGGATCCGGCACCATTGATGTCAATCCGGATGAAATCACGACTGTTTTTAATTATTTGAACAGAATTCTTTCGGAATTAGAGGAAACGGCAATTCCCAATATAAAAAAACTAAGCAGCCTTGATTACTATACGGCGGGCAAGGCGATGAAAGCGATGGCTGTATACGATGAAGCGAACGAAAAGATCATGGATTTGTACGATCATTACAGTCGTGCAGCAACGTTAGTAATGGACATTTTATTAACCATGATGGAAGTGGACCAACAAATTGCGGAACAGATTATAGCAAAATTGGAGGTATAATCGGATGGATGTCAAATATATACCTTCCGAATGGGAAAGGACCAAGAAAGGCATTGGCGATCTGATCGGCCTTGGCGCATGGGGCAAAGGCATGATCGACAATTTGAAAGATATCAGTGATCTTTTGGAAGACGCCCAATCAGACATCGCCAAATATGACAGCGACGGTGTCATCTCTTTCACCCACACGGACCGCAAAAGCCAATATCAACAATTATATGAAGATTATCTCGTCCTGCACCGCTTTAGCGGCCGTGTCGGAGATATTGTCGACCGTACCATCGATGAGCCGTTTTATCAAGATATCGATGCTTTTGTTGAAGCGATGCGCAACTTATCGATATCAGAGATCAAGACGAAAAACCACATCGGTGTTAAAGAAATAATCGTCGTTCCAGGAACTTATGGCACACAAGAGACGATCGAAGTGCCAAAAGCCGAGGTCGGACTAGAAGATCTGTTCAGCGGCAGCAACTACTATGCCAGGCTGATGGAACGGGAATACGCCTCATGGAAAGAACTGAATCCCCACCAGGACTTTTCGGAAAAAGAATACATAAAGAAGGCATTGAATTCCTACGCCTTTCAGTATGAATCGATCAAAGACGGGCAAATGAACAAAGAATTCTGGGGGCAAATAGCGGCGCTCGTCGTGATTGTCGGCGTCTCATTTGTTTGTCCGCCAGCAGGGATGGCATTGGGCATGGCCTATGGTACACTGGAATTAAGCTCGGCCGTTTCCGGAAAAGACTGGATTTCAGGGAGGGAACTGGGAACAGGCGAAAGAGTATTCCGCGGTGCCCTCGCACCATTGGATATCGTCCCTGGCGTCAGCGCGCTTTCTAGATTCAGCAGCGCTGCCCGCTTTTCACCTCTAAGAGAAGCAAGTGATCTTCAATTATTAACGGGGTTGAAAACGGACTTCCAGCAAAAATCACAACGTGCCTCCGACATGGTTGTCCATGCTGAAAAAGACATCGTTGCCCGCATTCGAAATGCGAAAGCATGGGCGAAGGAAATGCCTCAGCATTTGAAAACCGGCGCAGCAAACGGTGCGTTGCAAGTCGGCCGATTCGTAGACAACGCCATAACAAATCTGAAAAATGCGATCCCTGACCGGCAAATGGGATTCGCCATGGAAGGGGTTGGGGATGTTAAGGTTCCGGCGGAAAATACGCATGCGGTGGAGAATAAAATCCGGGCATACTTGAGTAAGGTCGATGGGGTGAATGTTGGGGGGAATAAAGTTAACAACGATGGCTTCGAATATAACATTAAGGATATGGGAACAGGCGAAAGTACTATAGATCCTAAATTAGAAAAATATGTTTGTGAATCATTTGAAGGTATAGGGAAAGAGGCACAAGATAATTTCAATAAATATCTCAGAGATAATGTTTGGTGTGATGAAACGTTATCTAATGCTGAAAAGATTGAAATTATGAAAGCTAACTTTAATAAGTTAACACCGGAACAAAAAATAAATTTTAATGTTTTAAATGATGTTAGAGTGATAAAAAATGCTGATTATTCTAATTGGGGAGAATGGCCAGATATTGACTGGCCAAGTTTTCCAGGTTTGAATAAAGATACTGCAATTGGTGTATTTAATAAAGAAACTGGAGAAATATTAATTCCAAGTGAATTAGATAGAATTGGAAGTCCTTTTGGTAACAATTTAGGTGTGGTAGAAAATGGTTATCATAGTACACAAAGTGAACGTTCTATTTGTTATATTGAAAATGAGTATGCGAGGAACACCTATTATTTTGATAAAACGTACTATAAAGATGCAATAGATGCTATTAAAAATTTTAGTATTGACCATCCAGAAGATTCTGTTAACAAAATAAATTCTATTATTGATAAATTAAATATAAAGAATGGAACAAATAATCCTCATATTACTGAAAATGTTATTGCCAATTGGTATTCTCAATATAAAGCTTTTCAATCAAATCCTGAATTGGTAGCTTTGTGTAAAGAAAAAGAAATAGACTCAACATATGGTGTTATGGGGGAAGCAGCTCCATGGGAAAAAAACGGTGAAATAATAACTACGGGTGGTGCGAAACAAATTAACACTCCAATAAATGTGAAAGCTTTAGAGGATATCGGTATATTACAAAATAAAGGAGGTTGGTAAAAAATGACACGAACTGAATATGAAAATAAAATAAAAGAGTTAGGCATAGATTTGGAAGAATTGAATATTGTTATTGGTAGAAAAACCAATGTACCATTTTCAACAGGTTGCTACTTAGAAGGTGATAATTGGATCTTATATAATGTGGATGAAAGACAAAATTTTTCAATTATCGAAAGGGGAAATGAGAATCAAATTTTCAAATTTTTATATATGATAACGATGGGAAAAATAGGTAGATAGAAAATAAACATTTTAATTTGACCGCACTACTTATCCAAAGCTTCTAAGCTATTCCATGTCGTTGAAATAAAATTAATAACTCAACTTTCGCACACAGAAATATTTAAGCATTGCTTGATATAATTAGGTATAGTGGCCAACCATTTATTCATTTG
>NZ_JBVVUU010000033.1:0-29201 GCF_056032925.1 Aeribacillus sp. JST-2 | reverse complement strand
TTGTTCGCTAAGTTTTTGAATATTTATGGGTGAAACCCATTTACCAAATGATGAAATTAGTGTATTCTTGTCCATAACGGTTATCCTTTACGATTGGATTTGGACAGGAACCACCTGTACTTCCATTGTAAAGGATTTTTTTGTTTCGAAATCAATAAAAAATTGAACATTCTTAGTATTTTGAATCATCAGATTTAATTACTGCAATGCTAGTGGTTTGTTTTATTGATTTTTTTGGTGATGGGGGATTAGTATATAAATATTGGTTGTTAAGGCAGGCTAAAGGAAATAAGGGGGGATTTTGATGGAGCACAATGCGTTGGAAAGTGCAAAAGCAATACATGCCCGGAATACGTTTTTCATTATCGGCATCATCCTTGTTGCGTTTAATTTGCGTCCGGCCATTACATCGGTGGGGCCGCTCGTCGGTTCTATTCGGGATGATCTAGGAATTACCAATGGGGCGGCAGGCCTTTTGACGACAATTCCGCTCATTGCATTTGCTGTTCTTTCGCCTCTTGCTCCGAAGCTGGGAAATCGATACGGCAATGAAGCAGCTGTCTTTGGCGGGCTAGTTGTACTTTTTGCTGGGATGATTGTCAGATCCTTTGGTTCTACCGTTGGATTATTTTTAGGGACTGTTATGATCGGGATTGGTATTGCTGTTAGCAATGTCCTCCTGCCGGGGATTGTAAAAAAGAAATTCCCAGAAAGAGTTGGTTTGATGACAAGTGTTTATTCAACGGCGATGGGGATGCTGGCAGGCACTGCTTCAGGATTGAGCATTCCACTGTCGGAAGGTTTGGGGCTAGGATGGAGGAACGCTTTGCTTTTTTGGGCAGTATTGGCTATTTTGGCTTTATTTTTATGGCTTCCTCAAATACATTGGAAAGAAGGCCGTGCGCCTCGGCAAACTGGAAACGCAGCAGGTGGATTTTTGCTGCGCTCGCCTCTCGCTTGGCAGGTCACTTTTTTTATGGGGTTTCAATCATTTTTGTTTTATAGTTCCATTGCGTGGATTCCGGAAATTTTACAGGCGGATGGGCTGAATGCTGCAACTGCCGGCTGGATGTTATTTCTTATGCAGATTGCCGGTTTGCCTGCCACCTTTATGGCTCCGGCGCTTGCTGACAAGTTTGCAGATCAAAGATGGATTGTAGCCGTTTTAGGAGTGGTTTATATAGTTGGTTTGATTGGTCTGTTAAATGGAGGCGGTATTTTTTGGATCATCTTATGGATGACTTTCATTGGCATTGGCCAAGGAGCGAGCGTCGGGCTGGCTTTGGCTTTTTTCGGTCTTAGAACGAGAAGCGCCGAACATGCATCTGCATTGTCGGGGATGGCTCAGTCAATCGGTTATTTGCTGGCTGCTTTCGGCCCTATTTTGTTTGGCTTTTTGTATGATCAGACCCATTCTTGGACGATGACCATCATTTCATTTATTGCCGCTTGTGTTTTGATGACGGCGTTCGGTTTAGGAGCCGGGCGAAATAAATATGTTGAAATGGAAGCAGATGAACGGGAATGAAAGCGGATGTTGATTGCCGCTTTTTTTTGTTGAAAAAATGTTTTTTACAAAAGATTCAAAGCAATTTTACAATTTTCCAATCTTTATTAACATTTCGTTAAAAGTTTCCGCTTAAAATAAAATGTATGGAATCCATGTAATTCCCTGTAAAAAAAGGTGGATTCGGCATGTTTCGCAGAAAGGAGATTCCGAAATGAAAAAAGTGGATTTACTCAATGTTTCAAAATCATACGACGGCCATCACTACGTCATTCACGAGATCTCCGTGTCAATCGAAACCGGAGAATTTTTTGTTCTTGTAGGGCCTTCCGGTTGTGGGAAAAGCACGATGTTAAGGATGATTGCAGGATTAGAAAATATATCCGAAGGTGAAATTTGGATAGAGGGGAGAAAGGCCAATCATTTGCTTCCTCATGAACGTGACATTTCAATGGTGTTTCAAAACTATGCGCTGTTTCCCCATTTAACTGTCGAAAAAAACATTCGCTTCGGCTTGCATACAAAGAAAATCAGCAAGCAAGAACAAAAAAGAAGATGCCAAGAAGCGGCTGAAATGCTTGGTTTGACGGAATTATTAGACCGCAAACCTCGCGAACTTTCCGGGGGACAGAGGCAGCGTGTTGCTTTAGCGAGAGCGATTGTCACGCAATCTTCAATTTGTTTAATGGATGAACCTTTGTCAAACCTTGATGCGAAGCTAAGAGCAAAAATGCGTTCGGAAATACGGCAAATCCAGCGGCAATTAGGCATTACGATGATTTATGTTACACACGACCAAATCGAAGCCATGACCATGGCCGACCGCATGATGGTTTTAAATAAGGGGGAAATCCAGCAAATCGGAAGGCCGCTTGATATTTATAATCGGCCTGCCAACACATTTGTCGCCTCCTTTATCGGTTCTCCCCCGATGAATCTTGCGAAGGTGAAGTTTGAAGGGAATGTGCTGATTTTTGAAGATGGGCGAGCCTTTGCCATTTCTGAAAAAGTGAGCAAAACTGTAAAAGAAAAAGATTTGCTGATCGGTATTCGGCCTGAAGCGATCCGATTGGCTCGAAACGGAGAAAATGCCCTAGTGGTCACAACAGTCAATAGTGAAATATTAGGTACTGAAACTTTTATTTCCTTTCAAATGGCAAATGTTCAGTGGGTGGCTCGTTGGAATGGGCAATGGAACATACCAATTGGCAAGAAAATACCAATTGTTGTCAATGAACAAGACATTTTTCTTTTTAGTGCAAAAAATGGCCAACGATTATATTCATCTCCACAAGAAAAAAGTTCATTTTCTTTGGAGGAGGAGATACTGCTATGAAAGCTGAGACAGAGCTGCCGGTAAAGGTTGAAGAAAAAGAAAAAGGGCGGCGGACATTGCCGATGTTTGTCCAAGGAGCACTTTATTTGTCGCCCTCGCTCGTGCTGTTTTCCATTTTTTTGTTTTATCCGATGGCTAGAACAATCTATTTGAGCTTGTTTTTGACCGATGGACAAGGAGAGCCGATCCGTTTTGTCGGGTTCGAAAATTTCACTTATTTATTCCAGTCGCCAAGCTTTCAAAATAGTATAAAAGCTACCGTCTTATTTGTTCTTTATACGGTGCCTGCGGGCATTTTGCTCGCTCTGTTTTTAGCAATTATTGCAAACGAAAAGTTAAAGGGGATCGGTTTTTTCCGAACAATTTTCTCTTCGACAATGGGGATGAGTGTCGCAGCGTCTTCTGTCATCTGGATGTTTATGTATAACCCGGCGATCGGCCTATTCAATCAAATTGTTCAAGTTTTTGGGCTTTCTGAAACGCAATGGCTGCTGGATCCGAAATATGCGCTGTTGGCCGTTTCGGCAGCAACGATTTGGATGAATACCGGTTTTGCTTTTCTTGTGCTGCTGGGAGGCCTGCAAAACATCGATCAACAATTATACGAGTATGCCAAAATTGCTGGTGTCGGCTATTTTTATCAATTAAGGAAGATTACTCTTCCGCTGTTGTCGCCCACTTTGTTTTTCATCATTACGGTTTCGCTGATCAATGCGTTCCAAACCTTTGGGCAGATCGATATGTTAACAAAAGGCGGACCGATTGAAACAACCAATGTGATTGTTTATTCCATTTACAAAGATGCTTTTATAAATCATAATATCGGCTCTGCAAGTGCTCAGGCGGTGCTGTTGTTCTTTGCCATTTTGCTAGTCACATTGCTGCAATTTAAGATTGGCGAGAAGAAGGTGCATTACCAATGAGAACGGCCAAAACCATCATTTTATACATCCTTTTGATCATGTCAGCGGCGGTTATGGTTTTTCCGATCTTTTATGCATTTATGATCAGCTTTATGGAAGGAAGAGAAGTTTTAGGAGGACGCATTATACCGCAATCTTTTACATTTGATAATTACATGTCCGCTTTTGAACGAGTGCCGCTTCTGCGTTATTTGTGGAACAGCTTTATCGTTTCGCTGGCGATCATGGTGGGCCAATTAGTTGTGTCAAGTTTAGCTGCGTTTGCTTTTGCTTTTTTGACGTTTCGTGGAAGAGATTTTCTGTTTTTCCTTTTTATCTCCACGATGATGATTCCATGGGAAGCAACGATGGTTCCGAATTTTATGACCGTGCAAAAATTGGGGTGGCTTAATACATATACAGGTTTGACCGTTCCATTTTTTGCTCTCGCATTTGGGACATTTTTGCTTCGGCAGCATTTCAAAACGATTCCAATCGAATTGTATGAAGCGTCACTGGTGGCCGGCATTTCCCGTTTTCGTTTTTTTTGGAGCGTCGTTCTTCCGGTTTCCAAAACTAGTTTAGTAACCTTAGGGATTTACAGCTTTTTAACGGCTTGGAATATGTATTTGTGGCCGCTTCTTGTGACAAACAATGATTCGGTCCGAACGGTGCAAATTGGTCTGAAGCAAATGCAGTCGCAAGAAATTTCTACTGAATGGGGGGTGGTTATGGCAGCTGTGGTCATCGTTATTTTGCCGACGTTAATTCTGCTGTTTGCTGGACAAAAAAGGTTGCAAAGCGGGTTGACACAGGGCGCAATTAAATAAGGAGGTTGTCCAATTATGAAAAAACCAATGATGCTGCTTTTCTTTTGCCTACTGCTTTTTTTAAGTGCATGTTCAAGTTCCAACCAACCATCCAGTTCTGAAGCAAATGGGGAAAAGCAAAATCAGTCCGATGGAGAAAAAACGGAAGTAATTTTTTGGCATGCGATGGGTGGTGAATTAGAGCCTGTTCTCAATGAAATCGTGGACGAATTTAATAAAAAGCAGGAGAATATTGAAGTAAAGCCGATTTTTCAAGGTTCATATGAAGAAGCGCTGACAAAGTTTAATACTGTCGCAGGTACGAAAGATGCCCCTGCCATAATGCAAATTTTTGAAGTGGGGACGAAGTATATGATCGATAGCGGAAAAATACAACCGGTGCAAAAATTCATTGATGAGGAGAATTATGATACTTCCCAATGGGAAAAAAACATTTCAAACTATTATTCGGTTGGCGGAGTGCAATATTCGATGCCGTTTAATTCTTCAACCCCCGTATTGATTTACAATAAAGATGTCTTTAAAGAAGCCGGTTTGGATCCAGAAAAGCCGCCAATGACATACAGCGAGTTGAAAGACGCAGCCAAAAAATTGACGAAAGGCCAAGAACGCTACGGCTTTTCCATTTTAAATTACGGCTGGTTTTTTGAGGAGCTTTTAGCAGTTCAAGGCGGGTATTTCGTTGACCAAGAAAACGGACGCGAGGGCAATGCACAGAAAGCGGTTTTTAATAGTGAAGAAGGTTTAAGAGTTTTTGAATTGATAGCCGACATGTACAAAGAAGGTACATATTATAATGTTGGAACAAACTGGGATGATATCCGCGCCGCCTTTCAGTCAGGCAAAATCGCCATGTATTTGGATTCCTCCGCCGGCGTGAAAGCAATTGTAGACAACGCCCCATTTGATGTTGGCGTTTCATATTTGCCGGTGCCGGATAATGTTGAAAGACAAGGCGTCATTATTGGCGGGGCATCTATTTGGATGTCTGCGGGCATTGAGGAAGAAACACAAAAAGCGGCATGGGAATTTATGAAATATTTAACAACACCGGAAGTACAAGCAAAATGGCATGTAGAATCTGGTTATTTTGCAATCAATCCAAAAGCGTATGAAGAAGATATTGTGAAACAAGAATGGGAAAAATATCCGCAATTAAAAGTGACGGTTGACCAGCTTCATGATACAAAGCCAACGGCCGCTACTCAAGGTGCGCTTATTTCCGTATTTCCTGAAGCGCGGCAAAAGATTGTAACCGCAATGGAAAACATTTATCAAGGCATGGATCCGAAACAGGCTCTTGACCGGGCCGCCCAAGAAGTGGATCGTGCGTTGGAAGTTGCAAACAAAAAACAGGAAAATTAACATGCAGCGCGAAATGTTTTATAGATTTGTAGTTTTAAGGAGAGATGAAAATGGGTGAAACGATGCATATTTATGCTCATCGCGGGTTTAGCGGCAAATATCCTGAAAACACGATGGCTGCTTTCCGTGCAGCAGCCGAATTAAAAGTGGATGGTATCGAATTGGACGTGCAGATGACAAAAGATGGTGAAGTTGTAGTGATTCATGATGAGCGAGTGGACAGAACGACAAACGGGACAGGTTTTGTGAAAGATTATACGTATCAAGAACTAAGCCGATTTGATGCAGGAAGCTGGTTTCACCCGGATTTTTCAAACGAAATGGTTCCGAGATTGGGAGAAGTTTTGCGGTTTATTTCGTCAATCGGCGATCCGATAACGGTAAACATCGAACTGAAAAACAGTCTGTTTCGCTATTTGAATTTAGAGGAAAAAGTATTGCATGAGGTATATCGCTATACTTTGCAGGACCGCATTATTATTTCATCATTTTGCTACGAAAGTTTGGAAAAGGTTCGAAGTTTAGACGAGAACATTTCTTTAGCTTTTCTAATACAAGGCATCAAAAGAAATGCCGTTGAGAAAGCGAAAGCCATTCGTGCGGACATCCATTGCCAAAAATCTTTTGCCTTAAGTAAATATGGAAAAGAAGCTGTCAATGAAGGATGCCGTTTAAGGGTTTACACTGTCAATCATGTAAAAGACTATATCCCCTTGAAGGAGGCCAATGTGTCTGCCATTATCACAGATGTTCCGGATGCATTTATAAGCCTTGTAAATGAAGGGGCTGTCTGAAAAAAGACCATTTTCGTATCATATGTTTCCAAATAAAAGGCCCAAGAATGTTGATATAACAACATTCTTGGGTTTTGCTTTTTTATGATTAGGCTGAAAACCCATTTTTCAGGTTCAGCTTTTAGTTGAAAATGCCGCATATGCAATGGTTGCAATGGCCGGATCGTACGTCGCCAAGACTTTGAAAGGACAAGTACACATATATGATGGGAAAAATGATAATTTTAAAGGCTTTTGCCTTTTGGACGATATGCTCAACAGCGCCTTTAAAAAATACATTTATCCTCTCCCTCCGTTGCTGTTTTTCATGAGTAAGCTTATCTAAAACAGATGAACAAATTATGACAAACTGTTTTGGAAAAATTAATTTATCGGAACAGAGGCTGCGGCGGTTGATTCTGATTACCGGCTCGTTTATTTTGAAAATAGAGATTGTTTTTGCGGGAGGATAACGAATGAAAATATTGGTGATTGAAGATAATGAAAGCGTCTGTTCGATGCTCGAAATGTTTTTTATGAAAGAAGGCATCGAGGGGGAGTTTATTCATGACGGATTGGAGGGCTACAAAAAATTTAAAAGCGGCAAATGGGATTTGCTCATCATTGATTGGATGCTGCCAGGGATGGATGGTGTATCCCTTTGCAGGAAAATACGAGAGGAAGAGTATGGTGTTCCGATTATTATGTTGACGGCCAAAGACAGTGAATCAGATCAGGTGATCGGACTCGAAATGGGAGCGGACGATTACGTCACGAAACCGTTCAGTCCATTAGCGCTGATGGCTCGAATAAAAGCTGTAACGAGAAGATATCAACAGCGTGGAGACCAAAAGCAGGAACATGTAGTGACAACGAAACATTTTAAAGTGAGCAAGGAAACGAGAGAGGTTTACTTTAACGGGAAGCCCATAAAAAATTTAACCCCGAAGGAATTTGATTTGCTCCATCACTTTGTGACGCATCCGCGCCAAGTGTTTACGAGAGAGCAATTGCTGGAAAGTGTTTGGGGTTATCAGTTTTACGGCGATGAGCGCACCGTTGATGTTCATATGAAAAGATTAAGAAGAAAGCTCGGGACGGAGGCGCAAAACTTCTTCCATACGGTGTGGGGAGTCGGATATAAATTCGACGAAACGGTGACTAATGATGAAGCTTAAATATATGCATCAGCTGCTGCTCAGTCATATCGGTGTTTTAGTAGTTGCCTTTTTAATTTTGAGCTTTAGTTTTGCGAAATCTATTGAAAATTATGTTTACCAAAACAAGGTGGACGAGCTAATTTCTTACGGCCGCAGCATTTTAAATGACTACAGCCGCGACAACTTTGGCGGGAGCCGGATTTTGGATCAATATCGCCAAGTGTTGAAGTCAAGAAACATTTTATTCAGTGTATTTAATAATAACGGGGAAATATTTTATCCTGAAGCCGGATTTTTTCCGCAGTTTACAATTTCCCAAAAAGAGTGGGAAAGTTTACAAGAAGGCAATATTGTTGTCGTCAGGCAAGATTTGAAAAGGTTTGATCAGGCGGTATCCCTTGTCGCCCTGCCGTTTATTGATAATGGGGTGCTGTTGGGCGGCGTTCTTCTTGTTTCCCCGATCAGCGGAACAAGAGGGATGATCAGCGAGATTAATAAATTTTTATTTTATACGATTTTGATTTCTTTATCCGTCTCCTTTTTGTTAAGCGGCCTTCTATCGAAACTGCATGTGCGCCGGATACAAAAGATTCGAGAGGCCACATCAATCGTATCATCAGGAAATTACGATGTGCAAGTGAATGCTTCAAGCTTTGATGAAATCGGTGAACTAGGAAGCGATTTTAATGAAATGGTCAGAAAACTCAAAGCATCACAAGAAGAAATTGAAAGGCTTGAGAACAGAAGAAGGCAGTTTATTGCCGATGTTTCCCATGAATTGAAAACACCGTTAACAACGATCAGCGGCGTAATTGAAGGTTTAAAAAACGGCATGATTCCCGAAGAAGAACGAGAGCGCGGCATTCAATTGGTAAGCCAAGAGGCAAAACGATTAATTAGGCTGGTAAATGAAAACTTAGATTACGAAAAAATCCGTTCCAATCAAGTGAAACTGCATAAAGAACTCATCAACTTGATGGAGATGTTTGAAATTGTAAAAGAACAGCTGTCCATTCAAGCCGAGGCGGAAAAAAATGAAATTATCATTGATGCGGTTGAAGATGTTGTGGTTTATGCCGATTATGATCGATTGATTCAAGTATTCATCAATATTGTAAAAAATAGTATTCAGTTTACAAAAAACGGAAAAATCTATTTACGGGGCCGAACAGGACACAATGAAACGATAATTGAAATTGAAGACACAGGGATTGGCATGGAAAAAGAAGAAATCGAGAATATTTGGCAGCGGTTTTATAAAGCGGATTTGTCCCGAACAAATAACAAATACGGAGAGTTTGGATTAGGTCTGTCCATCGTTAAACAGCTAGTGCTTCTTCATAATGGGGAGATCAATGTAACAAGCAAAAAAGGCGAAGGCACGAAATTTGAGATCAGACTGCCCTTAGATGTATAGAAATGGGGAAGATAAAAATAAAATATTTGCCCGGTATAAAAACGAAGGAGTTTTGAGGAAAACGAATAGGCAGTTTGCAAATAACGCTGTTGTTCAATGATTTTTATCCCACGCTCGAAACTTAATCTTTCTCATTTCGTTTGCAAATAACGCTGTTGTTCAATGCTGCTTCGTCCTCAAAGATTGTCTGCGCAGGCGTTCAATAATAGCAAATCTCCGCTTTTGTTTGTTCACTGTTCATGATCGTCAAAATGTAAAGGGGGCTTTTCTTTCTATATTGTAGGTATGATCAATGGATTGTATTTAAAAAATTATTAGAAAAATCTTGACTTAAAGGGAAAGAGGAGATATAATCATTTTCAAAATTATTTCCTTTATAAATAATATTCAGACAGAAAAGGCAACGAAGAGGAGTAGTAAAAGAGAGCAATGACGCATTAGAGAGCTGATCCTTAGGCTGGAAGGTCAGCCGTTATTCTCTCTTTGAAAGTCGCCTTGGAGCTGTGTTTTAGAAATAGCAGTCTGCTAAAGTATAAAACAACGGATCTTCCGTTATCAAGAAAAGTCATGTACATGACTTGCTGAGTCTGCTGTCTGTGAAGGCGCAGAGAAGTTGAGTGGTACCGCGATAAACTCGTCTCAACAATCCAATAATTACAGGATTGAGACGGGTTTTTTGTTTTGATAAGTTCATATGGGCATAAGCAACGAAAAGGAGTAGTAAAAGAGAGCGATGGCGTAAAAGAGAGCTGGCTCTAAGGCTGAAAGGCCAGCCGTTATCTCTCTTTGAAGATCGCCTTGGAGCTTTGTTTTAGAAATGGCTTTGCTAGCCAAAGTATAAAACAACGGATCTTCCGTTATTAAGAAAAGTCGCCTATCTGACTTGCTGAGTCTGTGTCCTGTGAAGGATGCAGAGAAGCTGGGTGGTACCGCGAAACATTCGCCCCAGCAACAGCCGGCGTGTAATGCGCCAGGTGGTTGCGAGGCGATTTTTTTTTAATTCCATTTCTCATTCAAAGCTGCTGTTATGTCTTCAAAAATTGATTTATGTAAAATAAAGGAAAGGGTGAAGGATCATGCAACAAACCATTGAATTTACGAAGGCAAAACAATTGAAACAAAAGCCGGACATTGAATCATTAGGTTTCGGAAGATATTTTACAGATCATATGTTTGTCATGGATTATCATGATGACAAAGGATGGCACTCGCCAAGAATCGTTCCATATGAACCTTTGGTGCTTTCGCCGTCCGCGATGGTTTTTCATTATGCACAAGCGATTTTTGAAGGATTGAAAGCGTATCGAACAAGCGATGGCCGGACATTGCTGTTTAGACCTGACAAAAATATTGAACGTATGCAGCGCACCTGTGAACGAATGTGTATTCCCCTTCTTGATCAAGAACTTGTCATGGAAGCCCTTCTTCGCCTTGTATCGGTGGAAAAAGACTGGGTTCCGAATAAAGAAGGAACCTCATTATATATTCGGCCGTTTATTATTGCAACCGAGCCGTATTTGGGAGTAAGGCCAGCTTCTCAATATAAGTTTCTGATCATTTTATCGCCGGTTGGAGCCTACTATTCGGGTCGCCAGCTTGTGCCGGTCAAAATATATGTGGAAGATGAATATGTCAGGGCTGTCCAAGGAGGCGTAGGCCATGTCAAAACTTCCGGAAACTATGCCGCCAGCCTTTATGCGCAGAAAAAAGCAGAGGAATTTGGGTATGATCAAGTGTTATGGCTTGATGGAAAAGAGAAAAAATATGTAGAAGAAGTCGGCAGCATGAATATTTTTTTCAAAATTAACGGAGAGGTCTATACGCCAAAATTAAACGGCAGCATTTTAAGCGGTGTGACAAGAGACTCGGTTATTAGGCTAGTAAAAGATTGGGGAGTGCCTGTTCATGAAGAACGGATTTCCATGGAGGATCTTTATCGCGCATATAAAGACGGTCAATTGGAGGAAGTCTTCGGTACAGGCACAGCAGCCGTCATCTCGCCTGTTGGAGAATTGAAATGGAACGAACATAAAATGGTTGTCAACAATGGTGAAACAGGAGAATTTGCGAAAAAACTATATGAAACGATTACAAACATACAATACGGCAAAGTTGACGACAAGTTTGGCTGGACAAAAGAAGTAAAATAAAAGTGCGCTTATCTTGCCAACGGTCTGGCGATCAAAAAGGACATTTGGTAAAATGTTGTTGCAAAACGTGACAGAAATTCGAGAGGAGATCGATGGTTGATTAAAGCTGTATTTTTTGATTTGGATGATACACTTCTTTGGGATGAAAAAAGCGTCAGCGAAACATTTGCGGCCGTTTGTTCAAGAGCGGAACAAAAATATGGGGTGGACGCAAAACAATTAGAAGAAGCGGTGCGCCGTGAAGCAAGGAAACTGTATGAATCATATGAAACTTACCCTTTTACGCAAATGATCGGCATCAATCCGTTTGAAGCGTTGTGGGCCGATTTCAGCGAAATTGTTCATGAACAGTTTGGGAAATTAAACAAATTGGCTCCTGACTACAGAAGAAATGCTTGGACGAACGGTTTGAAAGCCGTTGGTATCGATGATTCGGAATATGGAAAACATTTATCTGACCTTTTTCATGCCGAACGGCGAAAAAGACCGTTTGTATATGATGATACTTTTACAGTATTGGAACAACTGAAAAACAACTATCGTTTGCTTCTATTAACAAACGGTGATCCAAGCTTGCAAAAAGAAAAAATTTCTGGTGTCGAAAAGCTTTCATCTTATTTTCAGCATATCATCATATCGGGCGAATTTGGAAAAGGAAAGCCGGATCCTTCCATTTTCCAGCATGCTTTAAATTTAATGGATGTTGATGCAGAAGAAGCTGTAATGGTCGGAGATAAACTGAGCACAGACATTTTGGGAGCCTCGCGGACAAACATTCGAACCGTTTGGGTTAATCGCAAACAATTGGAGCGAAGCGCCGACGTTGTTCCAGATTATGAGATTCATAAACTTAGCGGCTTGTTGACGATTTTGGATCAATTGGAAAAAGAATAAACATTGTAGCCCCGTCCGTTATCCATTTTCTTGGAGAAATAGGGTTCATGCTTTTTGCAAAAAGAAAGTGCATCAACAGAGCAAAAGAAATGGGCTGGATAGGATGAGAACAAACATCCATATCCAGCCTTTTTGTTTATGTTAAATGGGTTCCGAGAAATTCCTTTACTTCATCAGGTGTTTTGGCATTGGCGCTGTGCAAATGGGCGATTTTTTCGCCGTTTTTAAATATTAAAACGCTTGGAATCCCCATGACTTGATATTTTTCGGAGATATCCGGAAACTCATCTTTGTTGATTTCATACCAGTCATAATGACCGTACTCTTCCAAAACATCCCCAATGAACATATCCATTCTTTTACAATCCGGGCACCAATCGGCAAAAAATTTGACAATCGTTTCTTGATCTCTTCCAATCACTTGATCAAACTGTTCTTTTGTTTCAATTGCTTTCATTGGATTAACCTCCTTCATATGCTATTGTAATTCATGGAAAATAAGAAGTGAAATGTTTTACACGAGAGCATGAAATTATTTTCAACCTCATAACAAAACAAGCTATAAAATGATACAATAAAACAGATGATTTATAAAAAGCAGGAGGAAATGTTTATGACAGTCAAACTAGCGATTGTGTATGGGGGAAAATCTGCGGAGCATCAAGTATCCTTGCAAACTGCCAAGGCAGTGATCAATGCTCTCGATCAAAATAAATTCCAAATTTATCCCATCTATATAACCGAACAAGGTCAATGGGTCAAAGGAAAACAATTGACAGGTCCAGTTGAACATGTAGAGCAATTAAAGCTTGACCAACCACAAAGCGTTTTCGTTCAAAAGGACGCCGGCTCGTTAAAGGTAGACGAAAATGGACAGCTGCCCGCTTCTTTCAGCCAGCAGCTTTTTCATATAAAAAATGCAGACTACAGTGAACAAATCGATATTGTTTTCCCGCTTTTGCACGGGCCAAACGGTGAAGATGGAACAATCCAAGGGATGCTGGAACTGCTGAATATTCCATACGTTGGCAACGGAGTGTTGGCATCGGCCGCAGGGATGGATAAAGTCATCATGAAAAATCTATTTGCCCAAGCAGGCCTCAATCAAGCAAAATACGTTTGGTTTACTCGCCGCGACTGGGAAAAAAACAAAGAAGAAGTTTTTCAAAAGGTAGAAACAGAACTGGGATATCCTTGCTTTGTTAAACCGGCTAATCTCGGTTCCAGCGTAGGCATCAACAAGGCAAAGGACCGAAAATCGCTCAACGAAGCCATTGAAGAAGCTTTTCTTTATGATCGCAAACTCATTATTGAAGAAAGTATTGAAGGGCGGGAAATTGAAATTGGCGTGCTTGGCAACGATGAACCCATCTGTTCGATTGCCGGGGAAATTGCACCGAAAAAAGAATTTTATGATTATAAAGCGAAGTATCTTGATGGGGACACGGAGCTGATTATTCCGGCGGATCTTACGGAAACGGAATACGAAAAAATAAAAGAAATGGCGCTAAAAGCTTTTAAAGCGATTGATGGAGCGGGTCTTGTCCGCGCAGATTTCTTTTTAAAGAAAGACGGTACGCCTTTGATCAATGAAGTCAACACAATGCCTGGGTTTACGCCATTTAGCATGTTCCCCCTTCTCTGGAAGCATACGGGGGTCGATTACCCGGAACTGATTGAGAAACTGGTTCAGCTGGGAATGGAAAGATATGAACAAAAACAGCGGATTAAATACACGTTTTAAATGGGGGCGGTTTTCAATTGTCCCCCTACTGAAAGGAGCAGCAAGATGATCGAAAAAAAATTGATCGAAATTCAACAAATGGCAAACGGTTCAGCTTTAAAAAGGGAATTTGAACAAGTCAATGTAAAAGGAGTGACAACCGATTCCCGTCAAGTCCAAAAGGGAAATTTATTTATCCCGATCATCGGTGAAAAGTTTGACGGGCATGCATTTGTTGAACAAGCTTTTGAAAAAGGAGCTGCTGGATCTTTATGGTCAAAATCCGTTCCAAATCCTCCCAAAGATAAACCGATTATCTATGTGGAGGACACATTAACTGCGCTGCAACATATCGCCAGCAAATATTTAATCGAGGTCAATCCGAAAGTGATTGGCATTACGGGATCAAACGGAAAAACAACGACAAAGGACATGGTGGCTTCTGTAGTCGGAACAACTTACCGAACACATAAAACGATCGGAAACTATAACAATCACATCGGGCTGCCTTTAACGGTTTTAAGCATGCCGGAAAATACAGAAGTCGCCGTTTTAGAAATGGGCATGAATGCCAGAGGGGAAATTGAATTATTATCATCCATTGCAAGGCCTGATATTGCCATTATTACAAACATCGGCGATGCTCATTTGCAGGAATTGGGCTCCAGGGAGGGGATTGCCGAGGCAAAACTTGAAATCTTGAAAGGTCTGAAGCAAGGCGGAACGCTCATTTATCATGGAGATGAACCTTTGTTAAGAAAGGATTATCCTTTTCGGAACAGAACGTTTGGCGAGGGAAATGAAAATGACTTATATCCTTTGTCCGTCAAATTAACAAGAGAAGGAACAGAATTTACAAGCAATATAGCAGATCTCACTTTCTTTATTCCGGTTTTAGGACGCCATAATGTTTTAAATGCATTGGCCGCCATCGCTGCCGGTCAATTGTTGAACGTCGAACTGGAAAATATCCAAAAAGGGCTTCGACAGTTGAAAGCGGCTAATATGCGCCTCGAGCTCATGCAAACGAAAACAGGGGCAACCGTAATCAATGATGCTTACAATGCCAATCCGACGGCCATGAAAGCGGCCATTGACCTTGTTCATGATTTAAGCGGGTATCGAAAAAAAATTCTTGTTTTCGGCGGTATGCTGGAGCTTGGTGAAAGAGAGACCGAGATGCACCAAGAAGTTGGGCTTATGCTCAAGAATAAGGAAATCGATCATTTATTTACATATGGAAAGCTCGGTGAAGAAATAGCAAAAGGAGCAAAAAAAGTAATGGATGAAGACAAGATCCATGTGTTTTTTGACAAACAGAAGTTGATTCATGAGCTTAAGCGTCTTTCTGGAAAGGAAGATCTCATCCTCGTAAAAGCTTCGAGAGGAATAAAATTAGAAGAAGTTGTAAATGCTTTGCTCGGAGAATAAATTATTCCAATTAAAAAACATCTATTTCGGAACAAAGATGTGCAGTTGAAAACAATGATGGGAAATGTTATGATAACACCTACAGTGTGTATAAAAATTTGGCACGTCCCCATAGATGGGACTTTTTTTATCACATAGGATATGAAAAAGGAGTTTGGAAAAATTGACACAATTGTTTCACCAGTTCGGGCTGAGCCAAGAACTTTTAAGATCAATAGAGAGAATGGGGTTTGAAGAGGCGACGCCCATACAAGCGCAGACGATTCCATTAAGTTTGCAAAATAAGGATATCATAGGACAGGCGCAAACAGGAACCGGAAAAACAGCCGCATTTGGGATCCCTTTAGTAGAAAAAATCAATGTTCAACATTCAGCTGTACAAGCAATTGTTATAGCTCCTACACGCGAGCTTGCCATTCAAGTTTCAGAAGAACTTTATAAAATTGGATATGACAAACGAACAAGGGTGCTGCCGGTTTACGGCGGCCAGGACATTAACCGTCAGATTCGAACATTGAAAAAGCGTCCTCATATCATTGTAGGAACACCCGGAAGATTGCTTGATCATATTCGCCGAAATACGTTGAGTCTTGCAGAGGTTCATACCGTTGTGTTAGATGAGGCGGATGAAATGTTGAACATGGGATTTATAGAGGATATTGAACATATTCTTTCGAACGTTCCCGGCGAACGTCAGACCCTTCTGTTTTCAGCGACAATGCCGGATCCCATCAAAGCGATTGCCAAGCGGTTTATGAAACAGCCTGAACATATCCGCATTAAAGCAAAAGAGATGACCGTACCGAATATTCAACAATTTTATTTAGAGGTGGCGGAAAGACAAAAATTTGATGTGCTGACCAGGCTCCTCGATTTACAGTCTCCGGAGCTTGCGATCGTGTTTGGTCGGACGAAGCGCCGGGTTGATGAGCTTTCCGAGGCGCTGAATGTCCGCGGTTATTCTGCGGAAGGTATTCACGGGGATTTGAGCCAAGCAAAACGCCTTTCTGTGCTTCGCAAATTTAAAGAAGGCACGATCGATGTACTCGTCGCAACGGATGTCGCAGCAAGGGGGCTTGACATCTCAGGTGTCACGCACGTTTATAATTTTGATGTCCCTCAAGATCCTGAAAGTTATGTTCACCGGATAGGGCGGACGGGGCGTGCTGGGAAAACAGGACAAGCGATAACATTCATTACAGATAGAGAGCACAGCATATTGGAAAACATCGAAACCATTACCAAGAGAAAGATGGATCAAATGATCCCGCCGACTTTTAACGAAGCGCTTGAAGGAAAACAGAAAATGACGGCGAAAAAAATTCTCGACGTTATGGAAACGGAAGATTTAACTCTTTATGAAAAGGCGGCAAAAGAGCTTTTGGAAAATTATGATGCAACATTAGCGCTCGCTGCGGCAATGAAATTGCTGACCAAAACACCTGATACAACCCCTGTCAAATTAACGGAAGAACCCCCTCTTCCGATAAAAAAAGAGAAAAACCGGCTAAAAAGAAAAAATGATTGGAAAAATAAAAAGACTTCCAAGAAGCATCGGACACATGCAGTCAGATCGAAAAAACGCTCCGTAAAGTCGTGAAATCATAAACATAGGCGGCATTCCAGGCGCAATGGCTGGAATGCTTTTTTTGTGAGCATTGCTGAAACTTTTTTCGACAATCAAACGTATTTTTACAAAAGATGACAAGGAGGGAGAAGGTTGAGAAGTGAACCGAAAAATCGCATTAGTCCAAAGGCCGTTGTAGTATGGCGGATCTCAGCAAGTTTAATCAGCTTCATGATGTTAATCATTTTCATTGCTGCTTCGATTTTTATCTGGAAATTCAATTGGCCAAAGTGGATTATTTTCATTTTAGCAGCTGTTTGGCTGCTATATACCATTTGTTCCATTTTCTTTTTTCCAAAGATTCGTTTAAAAGTATGGCGCTACGAAGTGCATGAACAAGAATTGGATTTGCAGCACGGCTTATTTTCGGTAAAGCGCGTCCTTGTGCCGATGGTGAGGGTGCAGCATGTCGATACGACACAAGGACCGCTTTTGCGAAAATATCATTTAGCCACAGTTACTATTTCTACTGCAGCAACGGTTCATGAAATACCGGCTTTAGAGATGGAGGAAGCCGATCAGCTTCGCGACTACATTTCGAAATTGGTGCGGGAGGCGAAAGAAGATGTTTGAACCGAAGCGATTGCATCCCGTGGCCATGTTGGTAAAAATGGTGAAATCCATAAAAGAAATAATAGCGGCTTTGATTGTGCTTGTTGTCACCAATTTCGGCAATTTCCGCTTTTTGTTAATCGTTGGAACAGCTATAGGAGCCGTATTTATTATTATTTTGAGTATTTTGCATTGGTTGAAATTTACGTACCGTCTCGAAGGAAACGAATTTCGAGTTGAACAAGGAGTATTTTTGAAAAAAAAGCGATATGTCCCTTTTGAAAGAATTCAATCGATCAATATATCTGCCGGCATTATTCAGCGTCTTTTCGGAGTGGTAAATCTCAAGATCGAAACTGCGGGCGGAATGGGAGAAGCTGAAATTGAACTCAGTGCTATTAGTAAAGAAGAAGCAGATCGCATACAGAGAATCATCAAGGAGCAGAAAAACCAAATTCAAGAGGAAAGCGCCGTTCCAACCGATTTGCAAGAAGGGAAGCTTCTATACAAAATAAACTTAAAGGAACTGCTTATTACGGCTGCAACCTCGGGCGGATTAGGCGTCGCTCTATCGATTGTGGCGTTTTTAAGCCAATTCGATGAAATCATTCCGTACGAAAAAATTTTCGAACAGTTGGAGTGGATTACACATGCCAGTTTGACCGTGATTGTGTTTGTATGTTTGTTAGGTCTTTTGCTTGCTTGGGTGTTAAGCTTTATCGGTGTTTTATTAAAATATGGGGATTTCACCATTCGCGAAGAATCCGGTCAGATCATCATATCGCGGGGGATTCTTGAAAGAAAGCAATTTACTATTCCGATCGACCGCATTCAAGCTATAAAAATATCGGAAAATTTGCTGCGCCAGCCGCTTGGATATGCAGCGGTTCATATTGAGACCGCAGGGGGAGGGGATGAAAAAGATATAGAAACTGTTTTGTTTCCTCTCATTCGGAAAAGCCAATTGAAAGAAAAAATCGAAAGCATTCTTGATGTTACAATCCAACAGCAGCTTAACCCGATTCCAAAACGAGCGCTCTATCGGTTATGGCTGCAAGATTTCTTTCTCGATTTAATTGTCATAGTTCCTTTATGCCTGTTTTTGAAACCGTGGGGATATTTATCGCTCCTGCTCATCCCGATTTCTTTTATTTTAGGTTATGGCCAGTATAAAGATTCGGGTTGGCTGATAAATGGAAATGAATTGACTCTTTCTTGCCGTTTAATCAATAAAACAACGGTTGTCCTTGAGAAAAAACGGATACAATCATTGAAAATAAAACAATCTTATTTTCAGCGGAGAAGAAAGTTGGTGTCAGTCGAAGCCAACTTTATTTCAGGATCATTGGGGAACGATGTTACAGTGGACAATCTTGATCAAAATGATGGGATGAAAATTTATCACTGGTTTTCAAGAAGAGAAAAGAACGTTCTTTAGGCTTGGCTCTTTCGTTAAAGTGCGTACAACAAAGCCGCTGTGAGAAACATGAGAACAAAAACCCATAGCCAATATTTTTTCAAAAGCAGCTTTATTTTTCTCTTTTGTTTCGGCTGGTTATAAAACGTGTAATGGATAAATTGCTGTTTTTTTCTGAAAAAAATGGGAGCTAGCAAAAACCCTGAAGCAAGCCCTGCTAAATGGGACACAATATTGACATTGGAATGATGAAACGTGAAAAATAAGGCTATCACCAAAATAATCAAGATTGTTTCGGCGTTTTTACGAACTGTATAGGCTTTTTGATGAAAAAAATAGTAAAGATGCAGACCGAACAATCCAAAGATTGCGCCGGACGCTCCGACATGCATGTAATCCACTGGCATAATCAAAAGCGAAGCGATATTTGCGATCATGCCAATTAACAAGTAAGCAATGACAAAACGAAAGGATGTCAACATTTTTTCCAATGGCGGTGCAAAAATGGCAAACGTTATCGTGTTCATCAAAAGGTGGGAGAAACTTGTATGCAAAAAGATCGGGGTTATGATCCTCCAATATTCTCCCGACCAAATGGCCGCGTTGTATCCGCTGAAAAGTGCGAAGAGCAAGGTGAAAATCGGGAAAGGAAGTTTCATGATAAGCCAAATGCCAATCTGCAGACCGGATATAACCGATACAGCAGGAAAAAGGCGTAGATAGGTTGGGAAATTTTCCGTTCTCCGAAACATGACAACTCTCCTTTGGCCACGGACAAATGTTTTGTACATTCATTTGTATGCTTGCCCTAACATGAATAGTACATATTTAAGAAGGGAAGTGGCAATGTGATTATTGGCATCGGTTTGGATGTGGTGGAAATTCCTCGGTTGAAAGAGATGTATGAACGGAGGCCGAACATAATTGATCGCATCTTAACAGACCGTGAAAAAGAAAAGTTTCGTAGTCTCAGCGAAAAAAGAAAAATGGAGTTTTTAGGTGGGAGATTTGCGGCGAAAGAGGCTTTTAGCAAAGCAATCGGGACAGGAATCGGACAAAACGTCGGTTTTTTGGATATTGAAATTGTAAATGACGAAAAAGGAAAACCGAACATTTTGCAAAACGTGACAACTGACAAAGTCCATGTATCAATTACGCATACACAGCAATTTGTCGCAGCCCAGGTCATCATTGAGGGCATGTCAAGCTGCTAAATTGTGATCAATTTAAAGTTCTTACGTCCTTTTGGTGAAAAGTCGAGATAATTGAGAATGAGAAACTAAAAAATTCTATTTGCACACTAATTTTTCTTAATTAACTCCTTCCTATCATCAAGATTGCGTAAGAACCAATTTAAATTGATCCTAGTTTTTTATAAAAAGCTTGCATAGCAATTTACCACTCTTGAGGAAACATGGTAAACGCAGTATAGTCATCCGAGTGGATTGTTTGAACATGTTTAGACCAATAAGTTGAAGTCCACTGTACAAATGTGATCGCATACGTGCTGAAAAGGAATCCGGGAGTTTTGTATGCCAATACGATAGCAGAAGGTTGGAAACTTTTATGACTGTTTCTTCCTGTCAAGATATTGCAAGCCGTCCGTGTAAATACAAAACCGGAGCGGTATGTCGAGGTAATGTGCGCTCCGGGTTGATGACGGCTGCTTGTCATTGCGATTCCCAGGCGTTGTAAATGGCGGGTTCATTTATATCCATTTATGCGGATCCCTCTTTGCAAACGAAACTTATTCGGTGGTATATTTCTTTTCTTTCACTTTGTCAAGAAATTTTTTTACTACCCGATAAAATCCATCTGGATCCTCTATATGAGGAGCATGACCGCAGTTTTCAAATACTTTAAGTTCCGTGTTCGGCCTTCTTGATACCATAAGTTCAGCTTGTCTCAAATCTAAAACAAAGCTTTTTTGCCGTGAATCAGTAAAATAGGGCAAGCCCCATTCAGATTTTATTGGGAAATCTTCATTCCTTTTAAATCAGAGCAAAATCCCCAACCTTTTTCATCCTCAAAAACGCTTTCTAAAAAATAATCTTTCGCCTTCACTCCTGCGCGTTCAAGGGAAACTCTCAGATCTTTTCAAGATGCGGCACGTCTAGGGAGCTTTTCTGCAAAAGATAAGTCGCTGTAGATTGTCTTCCACACTGACCCCTTTTACTAGCTCAGGGTAACGTGAAGCAAACTGATTAGCGTTCACTCCGCCTAAAGAATGCCCTAATAAAATGACAGGTCGTCCGCCTAATTCATAGCTAATCAAGTTAAAAATATCATTTAAGTAACTTTCTCTTGAATAATCCATATCAGGGGGGTGTTCGCTCCAACGGTGTCCGCGCTGGTCTAAGCCAATGATTCTCCACCCTTTTAATTTAGCTGACAATCGAGAAAACGTTCTTGCATCATTCATATGTCCGTGCAGCATGACAAGAACTTGTTCGTTTTCTCCGCCATATTCAAGGTAAGAAAGGTTAAGCTTTCCTGATTTAAAATATTTTCTTGTTAACGGGTTGTTGTCATGAGAATGATTCATTCCTTCTCCTCCCAATCAGAAAAAATAATTTGCTTATCAACTCAAACATATAATAGTGACAAATATTGTCATAATTAAAAGGTTGGAGCAAATAACATGTCCAAAACAAAAAGATTTTTGGAATTAATGATGACGGTTTACCAAAAAATGAAGAAAACAAGCCGGGAAATACAAACAATTGGAATTTATACAAGAAACGGCCTGTGGTACTGTGAGCAATGATTTCCGTGTGTTCCGCTGTGACCGGATTCAATCTGTCGCCCAATCAACATAAAAGCCGATGGATCTTAGCCATATTCATCTTGGGAATAGAGAGGCAAGCAGGAGTATGTCACTGTTTTTGCGGAACTGACGAAAGAGGGCGTTCAAGCATGCGAAGCAGAGCCTTGGCCAGTACCCGAACTTCATATTCGCAAAGATGGAACCGGATGGTTGAAGGTAACATTGCGAGAAGTGATATTCCGTTTTTTTTTCAAATTCTTTATTGGTTTAGGCAACGAAGTGAAGGTGAAGGAGCCGAGGGAACTTTTGGATTACATTCATAAATATTTGACTGAATTGATCGCCAAATATGTTCATTAATGCGCTTCAAAGCTCGTCAAACCCGTCCGCATATTTGTTGCCTTTGTCTCATATAGATGTATTGCAGTAGGAAGACGAGTCAGGATCGGCCAACTGACTGAACGAAACTTCCATTTTATGTTATATGAGGCAAAGGGGTTGAAAATTTTGAGGAGAACCTTAATATTGGTGATTGTCGGTATGTTGGCGGCCGGTTTATTATCCGCCTGCGGAGCAAAGTCAAAAGAAGAAGTGGCGAGCGCATTGAATAAAAAAGTGGAAGAGTTGAAAGGGTATAAGGTCCAAGCAAAAATGGAAATTCAAACTTCAGACGAGCCGATCATGTATGAGATGGAAATTTGGCACAAAAAACCTCATTATTACCGGGTGCAACTGAATAACGCCCAAAAAAACCAGAGTCAAATTATTTTAAGAAATGATGATGGAGTTTTTGTCCTAACTCCCGCCTTGAACAAAAGTTTTCGCTTCCAGAGCGATTGGCCGAACAATTCCAGCCAGGCCTATCTTTATGAGTCTCTTGTCAAGGATGTTTTGAAAGATAAGGAGGCAACATTTCAAACGGGCGAAAATGATTACGTATATGAAACGAAAACAAATTACACACACAATCAAATGCTCCCTTATCAAGAAGTGGCTTTTCATAAAAAGGATTTAACACCTTCTTATGTTAAGGTGATGGACGTTGATCGAAATCCGCTCGTCACAGTTAAGTTTTCCAATTTTGAATGGAATCCTAAGTTTGATGATAATGCATTTGAATTGGAAAAAACGATGTCCAACGCCCAGGTTGACATCCCCGTTTTAGCGCGATCATCGAATGAACCGCTTGTTGTTTTATATCCTGTTGCCGAAAGTCTGCCGGAAGGAACGAGCCTTGTTGAAGAAAAAGAAGTAAAAACAGTAAACGGGAAACGCGTCGTATTAACATACGGCGGCGAAAAATCGTTTACCCTCATTGAAGAGCAGGCAGAAGCTGCGCCCGTTGCATCGTCGGAATTTGTCAGCGGAGAACTGATCGACTTAGGATTTACTGTTGGCGCCCTTACGGAAAATTCGCTTTCTTGGACATATGATGGGGTTGATTATATGCTTGCGTCAAACGAGCTTTCGCAGGAAGAAATGATTTCAGTCGCCCGCTCCGTCCAAGCCCAATCGGGAAAATAGTTGAATCATCTTCTTTGCATGGCAAGGAAGTAAGATAATATTTGAGCGGCAGTCAGGATCTTTTCCTTTGCCGCTCTCGTTTTTTCTTCCCTACTGTTAAATACTCGCAGGTGTTATAATGGAAATGGAAAAACTCGCAATCGTTGGAGATGAACTCAAAATGCAAAACTATTTTCGGGATACATGGGCTGAAGTGAACCTAGACAACATCGAAGCAAACGTTCAAGCCTTAAAAAAACATTTGCCTGGCAGCACTGAAATCATAGCGGTTGTAAAAGCTAATGCATATGGCCACGGCGATTTGGAAGTAGCGCAAACGGCTTTGTCTGCAGGCGCAACTTGGCTGGCTGTTGCATTTCTGGATGAAGCTTTGAAGCTTAGACGACAAGGAATAGATGCTCCCATTCTTGTGTTGGGAGCAGTGCGTCCGAGAGATATTTCAACAGCCGGCGCCTATAACATTAGTGTTGCCGCCTACTCTTATGAATGGCTCGTAGAAGCGGAAAAATATGCATCATCCAAAACCGCCCGCATTCATTTAAAATTAGATACAGGGATGGGGCGGATTGGTATAAGGGATCGTCATGAACTTGAAAAGACTTTGTCCTTTATTCAAAACCACCAATCCTTTCATTTGGAAGGGGTTTTCACCCATTTTGCTACGGCAGACGAACTTGATACAACCTATTTTGATCTTCAATATAGACGTTTGCTGGATTTATTGGAAATGATTGAAACGAAAGGGATTATCGTGCATTGTGCAAACAGTGCCACAAGCCTTCGATTCCCTGAAAAAGTCTTCAATGCCGTCCGCTTCGGAATCTCAATGTACGGCTTGTCGCCTTCAAATGCCATGAAAAACATGCTGCCTTTTCCTTTGCAAGAAGCTTTTTCTCTCCACTCCTCCATTATTCATATTAAAAAGGTCAATAAAGGCGAGAAAATCAGCTATGGTGCAACTTATGAGGCAAAAGAAGATGAATGGATAGGAACGGTGCCAATCGGATATGCCGATGGGTGGATTCGAAAATTGACCGGAACGGAAGTCCTGGTGGATGGAGAACGCGTTCCTATTGTTGGCCGCATATGCATGGATCAATTGATGATCAGGCTTCCTGAAAAAAAGCCGATCGGAACAAAAGTAACGTTGATCGGCCGGCAAGGCCAAGAGATGATATCGGTTGATGAGGTGGCGGATCGGCTTGAAACGATTAATTATGAAATCCCATGCATGATTAATTGGCGTGTTCCCCGAATATATATAAAAGGAGGAAACAGAATAGACGTAAAAAATCCTCTTTTGTTTTAAAAAAATTAGTTGCCGTGAATAAAAAAAATATAAAAAAGCTGATAATATTGAAGAAATTATTCGAAAAATGGCTTTGCTTCCATAAATAGAAATGATATCATGGTAATTGGAATGAATCGGCTTTGCAGGAACGGTGGAGGTGTATTTTTGTGTCTGAATCCAGCGCAACAACAGAAATTTTAGTTCGATTACCGCAAGCTCTTGTTTCCGAGCTTGATGGAATCGTTAAACAAGAAAATGTCAATCGGAATGAATTTATTTATCAGGCAACAAAAATGTATTTGCGGGAGCGAAAAAAACGCCAAATTCGCGAATCTATGAGACGAGGCTATATGGAAATGGCGAAAATTAATTTAAATATTGCTTCGGAGGCTTTTTTAGCAGAATATGAAGCTGAACACACCGTTGAACGCTTAGTTAGCGGGGGGTAATCTTTTGATTGTTAAACGCGGCGACGTTTATTTTGCTGATTTATCCCCTGTTGTTGGTTCAGAGCAAGGAGGCGTGCGTCCGGTCCTAATCATTCAAAATGATATCGGGAATCGTTTCAGTCCAACGGTGATCGTAGCTGCCATAACAGCGCAAATTCAAAAGGCCAAATTGCCGACACATGTTGAGATAGATGCAAAAAAATACGGATTTGAACGGGACTCGGTCATTTTGCTTGAACAAATTCGAACAATTGATAAACAGCGATTAACGGATAAAATAACCCATCTTGACGATGAGATGATGGATAAAGTGGACGATGCCTTGCAAATCAGTCTAGGACTGATTGATTTTTAACCCCCGCCACCGGAAGGCAGCGTGGGCATCATGATAAGAAAACGAACAAACCACAGTTATCAAAAACTGTGGTATTTTTCTTTTTCCTTGTTTTCGTAAGCGGATGATTGCATGAAAACATGAAATCATGTATCGCATATGAACAGATGACTCTCCTCCGTTCCTTTCAAAGACATAACGGAAGACAGTATAGGTTTATTATTCATTGTGACGCTTATGGATAATCCGAAAATTATGGAGGATTCCGGGGTATCGTTCAAATGAAGAAGCTGTTTTAGCAGGGAGCGATTAGAAAATGATGCAATCTCAAAAACGGAAACCAAATCATAACAAAATACGTGAGCTCATTCGCCAGTTTCAGGAAAACGATGATGAAAGCGCCCAGGAACGACTTGTTGCGCATTATCAACCTCTTGTAGCCTATTTGGCGAAAAAGTATTCGAATGCAAAAACATGTAAAGAGGATTTAATTCAAGTAGGCATGATCGGTTTATTTGGAGCTATTCGCAGGTTTGACCTCTCTTCCGGAAAACCGTTTGAAACGTATGCCGTTCCCACTATTATCGGTGAGATGAAGAGGCATCTTCGTGACAAAACATGGAGCGTTCATGTTCCCCGGAAAATGAAGGAACTTGGGTCGAAAATAAATTCAGCAGTTGATGAGCTGACAAAAACATTACAGCGTTCGCCGAAAGTGGGGGAAATAGCGGATTATTTGGAAGAAGAGGAAGAAGATGTGCTGCAAGCAATGGAAATAGGAAAAAATTATCAAGTGCTGTCTGTCGATCATTCGTTTAAAGCGGACAAGGACGGAGGCACAACGACCATTTTAGACGTTGTCGGACAAAATGAAATAGGTTATGAACATATCAACCAAAAGTTGACTCTCGAAAGCGCCTTGCCAATCTTAACAGAAAGGGAGCGAAAAATTATTCAACACTCGTTTTACCATAACCGCAGCCAGAAGGAAATCGGCAAAATATTGGGTATATTGCAAATGCATGTATCTAGACTTCTTCGCCAAGCGCTGAAAAAACTTAAAAAAGCTATGCAAAATGATCTGGCAGGGGCAGGAAAATAATGTGTCAAAGCTAGATGCTTAGCCGAATTTTTTTAAACGGGGAAGAAAATTCAGCTGCCTGTGAAGAAGTCTTTTTTGCTAGAATGTTGGTAGAAATGAAAGGAAAGCGGAGGCTGTTATATGAAAAAAGATGAAAATATATTACAGGCATTAAGCAAAGAGTTGTCAATATCACAGAAACAGATCGAAAACGTCATCACTTTGCTTGAGGAAGGAAATACGGTTCCTTTTATAGCAAGGTATAGAAAAGAACAAACCGGTGCATTAAATGAAGTAGAGATTCGAAACATAAATGAACGCTGGCAATATTTGCAAAACCTTGAATCGAGAAAAGAAGAAGTCATCCGCCTTATTGAAGAACAAGGAAAACTGACAGATTCTTTAAAAAAGGCGATACTTGCTGCCAACAAATTGCAGCAAGTGGAAGATTTATACCGTCCTTTTCGACAAAAGAGAAGAACGAAAGCAACGATCGCAAAAGAAAAAGGTTTGGAACCTTTGGCAAAATGGATTTATTCATTGCCGCTTGAAGGCGCGATAGAGGACGTGGCAAAAAAATACATTATTATAGAGAAAGACGTTCATACTGTTGAAGATGCGATCAATGGCGCAAAGGACATTATAGCCGAATGGATAGCGGACGATCCGGATCTTCGCCAATGGATACGAGAAAAAACGAAGAACGAAGGGATCATCTCTTCGGTGGAAAAAGGCGAAGAATTAGATGAAAAAAAGGTATTCGAAATGTATTACGATTATAAGGAACCGATCAAAAAAATCGTTCCGCATCGTGTGTTAGCCTTAAACCGCGGTGAAAAAGAAGGAATATTAAAAGTGTCCATTGAGCCGCCGGTTGAACAAATTTTGTCTTATTTGGAGAAAAAAGTTATAACAAATGATAAGACAATTGTTAGAGAGATTTTATCAGAAACATTGGAAGATGCTTTTAGACGGCTCATCCAGCCTTCGATTGAGCGGGAAATCCGAAAAGAACTGACGGAAAAGGCAGAAGACCAAGCGATTCGCATTTTTTCTGAAAATTTACGAAAACTCCTTCTTCAGCCGCCATTAAAGGGGATGATGGTGTTGGGCATCGACCCCGCTTATCGTACAGGATGCAAGCTTGCGGCCGTAGACGAAACAGGGAAAGTTCTTCACATCGATGTCATTTATCCGCATCCTCCAAAAAATGAGCTTGAAAAAGCAAAGGAAAAGCTTATAGATATTATTAAACGATTTCATATAGAAGTGATTGCCATCGGCAACGGCACGGCATCTAGAGAAACGGAACAATTTGTGGCTGATACAATCAAAGAACTGGCGGATGATGTCTATTATTTAATTGTCAATGAAGCCGGGGCGAGCGTTTATTCTGCTTCTGATTTGGCAAGAGAGGAATTTCCTGATCTGCAAGTTGAAGAGCGAAGTGCAGTGTCAATTGCCAGAAGACTTCAAGATCCGCTTGCCGAGTTGGTTAAAATTGATCCAAAGTCAGTTGGTGTTGGCCAGTATCAGCACGATGTCTCCCAGAAGAAATTAAATGAATCATTAACTTTTGTCGTGGAAACGGTTGTGAACCAAGTGGGGGTCAACGTCAACACCGCTTCCCCATCTTTGCTGCAATATGTTTCGGGATTATCGAAAACAGTGGCTAATAATATTGTAAAACGAAGAGAAGAAATCGGAAAATTTGTCAACCGCCGCGACTTAAAAAGTATTCCTAGACTTGGCGAGAAAACGTACGAACAATGCATTGGCTTTTTAAGAATATTAGATGGAGATGATCCGCTTGATCGGACAAGCATTCATCCTGAAAGTTATGAAGAAGCCCGGAAGCTCTTGGCAAGCTTATCATTAACCGTTGAAGACATTGGCACTGATCGGTTAAAACAAAAAATAAAATCGTTAAATATTCAAGAGACCTCAAAGCAATTAAATATTGGTGAATATACATTGAAAGACATATGCGATGCTTTAATGAGGCCGGAACGGGATCCTCGTGATGAAGTTCCAAAGCCGATTTTGAAGAAAGACGTGCTAAAACTTGAAGATTTAAAAGAGGGAATGGAACTGCAAGGGACAGTAAGAAATGTTGTCGATTTCGGCGTGTTTGTTGATATTGGCGTTAAACAAGATGGGCTCGTTCATATTTCTAAGCTAAGCAAACAATATGTAAAACATCCGTTGGACGTTGTCTCAGTCGGAGACATTGTCACAGTTTGGGTAGACAGCGTGGATGTGAAAAAAGGCCGTATATCTTTAACAATGGTCAATGAATCATGAAGCAACAAAAAAAACACTGCCATCATTGTGAGCAGTGTTTTTTTCTATAAAAAAACCAACATTGATTTAATAGCTTGATCTGATAAAGATTTTTTTCATAAAACGCCTTTTTCATTTGATTTATAAGCCAATTCGGCATTTTCAATCATACCTCCTTGGTTTTATATGGCTAGAAAAACCTGCACATGATAAAATAATATATGAAGAAAACAAGACGTCATCGGCAACGAATACTGATAAAGTTATTGTATGCAGCCAGATATTGTCCTGTTCGCATGTTTTAAAGTAGGGATTCATCACCACTTTTTGTGATTTTGGCAAAAAAGAAGAAAACACTTACGAAAACCTGGCAATAATGTTAGCTACC
>NZ_JBVVUU010000032.1:0-29678 GCF_056032925.1 Aeribacillus sp. JST-2 | reverse complement strand
CGTCAATGTAAGATATACACATATTTAAGAAATAATGTTAGAAACTTTGTCGAAAAATATTTTTTTGACACCCCTGAAACGGCTACAACCGTTGATATATCGACATTTATAGAGGGAGGAAGTATATTAAATGTTGAATTGGAAACGTTTGGGCTTAGTTGCCGGGCTTTTCTTGTCTTTTCTTGCTGCTGGCTGTGGCTCAGAAAGTGACGATAAAGGCATTGGTAGCAATTCATCAGATAAAAATATTGAGTTAGTATATGTGGAATGGGATACAGAAATTGCTTCAACACATGTTATGCAAAAAGTATTAGAGGATCAAGGATTTGATGTAACCATTACGCCAGTTGATAATGCTGTGATGTGGGAATCTGTTGCCAATGGCGAGGCTGACGGAATGGTTGCAGCATGGCTGCCAAATACACATGGGGATTTATACAAAGAGTATAAAGATCAGCTGGTTGATCTCGGTTCTAATTTGAAAGGCGCCAAAATCGGCTTGGTTGTCCCGAGTTATATGGATATAAACTCGATTGAAGAACTTGATAAGTATGGAAATGATTTAAATCATACAATTACCGGCATTGAGCCGGGCGCCGGCGTTGTTAAAGCGGCGGAAAATGCAGTACAAAAATATGAAAACTTAAATAACTTTCAAGTACAAACATCTTCAAGCGGTGCTATGGCCACTGCATTAGGAGAAGCCTATAAGAATAAAGAGCCGATTGTTGTAACAGGCTGGTCCCCGCATTGGAAATTTGCCAAATATGATTTGAAGTATTTGGAGGATCCGCAAGGTATTTTCGGCAGTGAAGAAAACATTGCAACGATGGTGCGTAAAGGGTTGAAAGAAGATATGCCGAATGCGTATAAAATTTTGGATCAATTCTCATGGAGTACAGAAGATATAGAAAAAGTGATGCTTGATATGGCAAACGGCATGGATCCGGCTGAAGCCGCTGCTAAATGGGTGGAAGAAAATCCTGATAAAGTGGCAGAATGGACGAAAGGTGTAAAATAAATTTGTTGGGCTGCTTATAAGTGTGACGTGCAAGCAGATTTAAAAAAAGGTATACAAAATTGTGTATTTGACTGAATTAATCAAGTTGGTTGGTTAATGTATTTTTGTCCTCACTATTAGCAGAAAAATTCTATTCTATCAAACGTTGGCCAAGCAAAACGGATTGAAGTTTACCATAGTTTATTCGGGATAGAATGCCTAGATTATCCTCTTTTCAACGTGAAAGCTACCGTTTTTACTCACGTGTTTGGGATCTTTTTTGAACAAAGCTGTCAAAATCGTCTTATTCATTATTTTATGGAGAAGGCAAAGTTATAAAAACTCACTTTAAAAAAATGGCAAGCCGCCACGTTTTACTACTTGGCCAATACACATTTGGTTTGTTGATAAATCATCGATTGTGATAAAAACGTTCGCAATTTCCAGAAATGTGCTCTATTTTCCTCCCCTTACATGAAGTTATAGAAAAAGTTATAATCTTTCTAATGATACACCAAAACATTTACCATTTTTGGTGTATCTTTTTTTATATAGTAATATAGGTAGAATTTTTAACTTGGAGGAATTTATGAAACTTGAGGAAGAGATGATGTTTCATTTGACGGTTGGGATTGAGAAGTGGCAGCGGGAAAAAGATGCGATTCCAGATGAGTTAAAGAAAGGCCATTTGCAGCTAATCGGTTTATGTATAGAGACAAAACAGCCGTTTCCGAAAACTATCATTCCTGAGTTGGTGGCTTTTCTGAAAAAACCTCTTCATCAATGGGGGATTCCGTCTATTACGTCCCATTTTGATGGTGATTTGTCGATGATTAATGAGTTTGGTGAATTGTCCGATTATTTTCAAGAGTGGCTTGAAATGGTCGGATCGATTGAAAATGAACGGCAAAAAAGCATGAAAAAGATACTAGAGTATTGTACAAAACATGCATTATGTAACGAATATACGATTATAAGAAGATTTCTTACAGAGCATCCCATTATTGATTCCATCTCCTTAGAAGCCTTCAAATTGAACCTTCATCATGAATTAGCAGCTTTCGTTGAGAATTGTTATGAAAAATTAAAACCATTTCATGAAATTAGCATTTGCCCTTATTGTGGTTGGACATTAGAGAGAAAGAAAGGGCAGCTTACATGTACAAATTTGTGTAGGGAGTTAGCGGATTTTATTAATATTCAAACAATAGAATTGGGCAGCCAAACTTATTATCGGCTGAAGAAAGGAATCCAACGATTCGTCTTGTTGCCAGGTATTGTGGAAATTCAATGGTTTGATCATTTGAAAAAAAGGTATAAAGATGCTGAAATATCTCTTTATCCAAAGGTTGATGAGTTTGATATCCTTATTAAAAAAGGCGATATTTCCTTTCATGTAGATGTTAAAGATTACACACATCCACAGCTGTTGGCGGACTACTTTGCTAAAAGGAATATTAAGAAATATCTGGAAAACAAAAATGTGATCATCGTGGTTCCGGATTATCGCGAGCGATTAAAGCCGGGGTATATCAAACAGTTTTATGCACGACTAAATGATTTAGGATTAGAGATTCCTTTTCAAGTAAAACTGCAAAGGGATAGTTTAAAACTGATGGATCGGGTGTTGATGATGTAATGTACGATTCCGTTTACTCTTTAACGAAAGGTTTAAGGAAGGATATGTCTGCGATTTTAGGTGATTCAAGCATTAGCAAAAACTTTAGTGTTTACAGATTTATTTTTATTTGTTGTAAAAAATATTGTAAAAATTTGTCCCTATTTATGACCTTTTAGCTGTTAAGTGAAACGAAAGAGAGCAATTTATAAAATAAAGGCAAAATCAGAAGGGTTCAGATGATTGAGAATGTGCTGCTCGATTATTCTATGAGTTTTGATCAGGATTGGAATATGGTAACTTGTTATGGGGATATACAAGCTGTTTTGTCGGAAGATTCAAATGAGTTTGTATCCGTCGGCACCATATATTTTCATTATTATAATGTTTATGAACTGGGAAGTATGTTAAATGTGCTTATAAGTGCGGATAGTGTGAGCGGAGATGAAGAGTATATTATTGCGACGCTTATAGAGGAGAATTTTGAAATCGAATACGGGGGTAAACTTATTACATTAGATCGCATCGTGTTAAATGAAGATTATGCAAGTGAAAATATTGAATATCTCGTGTTGAAGGAGTTTTTGGAATATTGTCGATATATGTCGTTCGATTATGTAGCGGTCATTGCTTCTGAACCAATAAAAAAAAGGATGTGATGAACCATCCATTATCACTTTTCCTCGAATGAAACTTTACCGAGATTTTCACTTTCAATTGCTTGGCGGTTCACAGCCTTCAGCTCCAGTTATGGTCAAAAATTTAAATGTTGTCGATTAACTGACGGCTGATCTCATAAAATTGCTAGAGGTCAGTATCCAAAAACTCAATAACAGTTGCCCTATTAATCCAATTTTTTTGACATTTCCGGAAGGTCAGGTGCAGCAGTATAATTTTTTAATTTTATGAAAGTATGAGAGTTGGTTATTCTGTTTATTTCAGTCAGCAAGTATTTTGAAGCCAAATGGATATATAAAAAGAAAAATGACAGAGCACCATGAACCTATACGATGTTAGCCATTGAAAATTTGATGAAGAAAAACATGCGTCAGGAACAAGGGAAAAGGTATACTAGGACTGTTGCCGGGGGTTCGCAAACAAAACCATACAGTAAAACTGGTTAATAAATAAAAATAGCAAGATTTCTTCAAGGTGTACCTTTCATTTGAACATCATCTTCAATCTCATAGCAAAAGCCGGCATGGCACACTTAGATGGCCACTCCGGCTTTTTGCTTGCAAAGTTTTTGCGTATATTGGTTAAATAGCGCATTTTAGTTAAGCTGCGGTTTGCTTTCTATTTTTTAAAGAGTCTATATATGAAATGGCTTTTTCTTTATCAAACTGGCCTTCCCACTTGGACATGACGACAGCGGCTAGCGAGTTTCCGATTACATTGACGACTGTTCTAGCCATATCGAGAATGCGGTCAATCCCAGCGATAAATGCAAGGCCTTCAGGTGGAATGCCCACCGCCCCAAGGGTTGCCAATAATACAACAAATGAAACGCCCGGAACCCCTGCAATTCCTTTTGATGTCAGCATTAATACGAGTATCAATGAAATTTGGTCCGCAATGGACAAATCAATGCCATACATTTGTGCGATAAATAAGGCAGCTAATGCTTGGTATAAAGTTGAACCATCCAAGTTAAAGGAATAGCCTGTTGGAATGACAAAGGATGTGATGGATTTTGGACATCCCAATTTCTCCATTTTCTCCATTATTTTCGGCATCACTGTTTCTGAGCTTGAAGTTGAATAGGCGAGAATTAACTCTTCTTTAAGTAATAGGATGATGTGGAAAATGTTCAGACCAACTATTTTTGCAACAATTCCTAGAATGACCACAACAAAGAAGAACATTGTTGCATAACCGAGAATGACTAATTTGCCCAATGGCAGCAATGATTCTATGCCGAATTTGGAAACTGTCACACCAATGAGGGCAAACACTCCGAATGGCGCAAATTTCATTACTTGATTTGTTACCCAAAACATCGCCTCAGCAGTACCTTGGAAAAAGGAAATAATCGGTTTCCCACGTTCTCCTATGGCGATAACGCCAAGTCCGAAAAATACAGAGAAGAAAATGATCGCCAGCATATTACCTTCAACAAAGGCTTGGAAAATGTTTGCTGGAACAATGTTAACAAACGTATCAGCAAAACCATGGCTCTTTACAGATTCTGCCGTATCGACATAGTTATTAATATCGGTTTTTTCTAATGAGCTCATATCGATGCCAGATCCTGGCTGAAAAATATTAGCAGATAATAATCCGACAATAATGGCGATTGTTGTAATGATTTCAAAATATAATATCGTTTTTCCGCCAATTTTCCCAAGTTTTTTTGCATCCCCTACACTGGCAATGCCAACAATTAAGCTGGAAATAACGATTGGGATAACGATCATTTTAATCAGCCGTAAAAATATATCCCCTATTGGTTGTAAAAAATTGGCCACATTCGCATTTCCATAAAAAATAGTACCGACCAAAATACCGAGTATAAGCCCAATTAAAATTTGCCACGCCAAGCCGATTTTTTTCATTCAATCACCTCTTTTTTCACTTGTTTTTGATGGTGCTCTATGTTTCTTTCTATGGGACTATTCGTTAAAATAAAGCTATCATAGGTAGTGGAGTGTTCCTTGGGAGCGTTTTCGGGTGATATTTAAAAATATAAACAGGAAACTACGCGAAATAACAAAAATCCACAAAAACTTACAAATAGTTTTTTACATTTTTTGAAACAAGGTTGTGGTTAGATTGAACTTGCATTTTCTAGAGAAAAAAGAACTCCAATTATTGGCTGCCATGGCCATATTGGTTCCGCTCGCCGGGGAAATTAAATTTTATCCATTTAATGAAGTGTATCGGGTGAGTTTCGGACCTCCGATGCTGTTTATCTTTTTATTGTGGCTGAGAAAGATACCAGCTATTATATGCGGTGTTCTTGCAGGCTTATCTGTTTTAACATTTCGGATCTTTCAGGATTTCATATTCCTTCATTCTTTTGATTGGGTGCCTTCCTTTCAGGCAAACTCCCCTTATTTTTTCTATTATTTCACGTATGCGCTTGTTTTTTTTGTATTAAACATTCACCGATTTTACAATCGGCCATGGATGATTGGCCTTTTGGGGATTGTGATTGAGTTGGCAGCCGGGATGATCGAGCTGCTTGTTGAGAATATTGTGATTGGAACGGTGATTACCTTAGATGCCTTTAATAAAATTATGATTATTGCCATCTTCCGAAGTTTTTTTGTAATCGGTTTATTTAGTATGATAAAATTGCATGAATCCAAATTAAGGGCAGCGGAAATTCAAAAACGAAATGAACATATGATCATGCTAGTTTCAAACCTTTATGAAGAGACGGTTCTGTTGAAAAAATCCGTTCAAGATGCTGAGGAAATTACGAGGCAATCTTACAACCTATACCAAACATTGCAGGACATCAGCAGAGAGAAAGGATTGCCTCTTGAAGGGATTTCACAGCATGCGCTAAGGATTGCCGGTGCGGTTCATGAAATAAAAAAAGATAATCAACGAATTTTGTCTGGCCTATCGAAATTAATTACGGAAGAAAGCTCCCTTGATTATTTAGATGTTCCATCGCTTTTGTCCGTCATTGTTCGGACGCATGAAAAGTACGCTGAGCTATTGGGGAAAAACATTGAATTCAGCATTGCCCATAGTGGCTCACATCCTGCATACCATGTGTATACTTTTATTTCCATTGTCAATAACCTTGTTGCCAACGCAGTCGAGGCCATAAAAGAGGCCGGCAAAATTGAGATTATTGTGGAGCAGAAAAGAGATTGGCTGCAAATACGCATTCAGGATGATGGTCCCGGGATTCCCGATCGATATAGAGAGATTATATTTAAACCAGGATTCACCTTGAAATTTGACAGCACTGGCAATTCATCGACAGGTATTGGACTTACTTATGTCAAACAGATAGTAGAAAAACTTGATGGGGAAATAATCCTTGAAAATCAGAAACATAGCAGAGGGACAACCTTTATCGTTCGTCTGCCAATGAAAAATCTGACCTAAAAAGGTGATTGTATGCGATTTTTTATAATAGATGACGATGAGTCCATTCGCACCATGCTTTGGCATATTATTGAGGACGAGGAGCTTGGTGAAGTCGTCGGCGAAGCAGCAGACGGTGTTGAGGTTAGCGGAGAGTTATTAAATTTGAAGAAAGTTGATATTTTATTAATCGATCTGTTAATGCCCTTTCAAGACGGCATCGAAACGGTTCAGAAAATCATGCCGGTTTTTAAAGGAAAAGTCGTCATGATATCTCAGGTGGAATCAAAGGATATGATCGGCCAAGCTTATTTATATGGAATCGAGCACTATATAACAAAGCCTATTAACAAAATGGAAGTATTGTCTGTCTTAAAGAGAGTGATGGATCATATACGCTTGGAGAAAACCATTCGGGATATCCATCACTCTTTATATAACGTTATGAACATTGATCATCTTCCGAAGCGAAATGTACAGCTGTATAGAGAGAATTCTTTTTCCGCTAGTGGACGTTTTCTTCTTTCAGAACTGGGCATTGCTGGAGAGAGCGGCAGTAAAGATCTCATGGAGATCATGCAGTTTTTATATGATCACGAACAAGAGAAAACATTGGTTGGCGGATTTCCTTCATTAAAAGAAATCTTTAGAAATCTTGCATTGAAGAAGCTTGGAGAAGCTGCTAATGAAGAGGAGCTGAAAAGGGAAATGAAAGCGTCGGAACAACGCGTACGGAGGGCGATCTATCATTCCTTGGAGAACTTGGCGTCGCTTGGGCTCACAGACTTTGTTCATCCTAAGTTTGAAAATTACTCCACTAAATTTTTTGATTTCACGGCTGTTCGTCAAAAAATGGAAGAATTAAAAAACCACGAATCCACCACTGCCTCGCCGCTGCGAATCAATATGAAAAAATTCATCCATGCTCTTTATTTTGAAATAAAGCACTTGATGGAGGAATAACATTTTTTTCAAAAACTTCCTACATGAGTGCAAACTAAATGGAACAAAATGAAATATAAAGTGTTCTTTGTTGATGTAAAAAATGAATCCTCAACCTTATTTATAAAAAAAAACGTTACAGAAAGAGATGGCAAGCTATCGTTTATTTTCCACGGGCCATTCTTATTGAAAGAAATGGCCCATTACGTCTTTGAGGGATTGGCTGGCGAGTTCATTTTCCATTGCTTTTTGAACGCGCGCAAATGTGTGGTCCAGGGCGGATTGAATGTTTTTTCCAACGGGACAATTGGGGTTCGGATTTTCGTGAATGGCGAATAATTCGTCTTTCGGTTCGACCGCTTTAAAAATATCCAAAAGTGTTATGTCTTCAGGGTTTTTTGTTAATTTTGCTCCGGTTCTGCCGGCATGGGAAGTTAACAGTCCCGCTTTCTTGAGCATGCTTGTAATTCGTCGGATCACCACAGGATTCGTGTTGACGCTTTTGGCGATAAATTCTGAAGACACATGCTCAAGGGGATTTGAGGCTATTAAGATCATAATATGAATCGCCACTGCTAAACGGCTGTTAATCATTCGTTTTCACCACCATTTGTCACTATTTTAGTGACAAATTTGAAATTTTGTCAAACAGGTTGGCAGGCAATGATTTCCGGATGACAGCTTCAATCAATAAGTTGACAGGAATTTATATTTGTAACTATAATAGTTACATATAATTTGTAACTAAATTAGTTACATAAAGGGAGGAAAATTGTTTATGAAAATTGCCGTTATTGGTGCAACAGGAAAAGCAGGAAGTTTAATAGTAAAGGAAGCAAAGGAACGGGGACATGATGTTACGGCTATTGTCCGCAATGCTGCTAAAGTGACCGATGGACCAGCTGTTGAAAAGGATATTTTCGATATTACATCAGAGGATATAAAAGATTTTGATGTCGTCGTTAATGCATTTGGCACTGCACCTGGTGAAGAGCATAAACATGTAGAAGCAGGAAAAGTATTAATCAATGCCTTGAAAGGAGCACCTAATACGCGGCTTATTGTTGTAGGCGGAGCGGGCAGCCTGTTTGTCGATGAAGCGAAAACAACCCGCCTCTTTGACTCGCCGGATTTTCCAAAAGAATATTTGCCGGTAGCGAAAAGCTCAGCTCAAAATCTGCAAGATCTTGAAAACTCTGAAGGGATTCAATGGACTTATATTAGCCCAGCTGCATTTTTTGATCCGCAAGGTCCGCGCACAGGTGAGTATAAAGTTTCAGGCGATGTGCTTGCTGTCAACTCTGAAGGCCAAAGCTACATCAGTTATGCAGACTTTGCCATAGCACTTGTAGATGAAATTGAAAACCGTAAGCACATTAATAAACGGTTTTCAGTTGTATCCAAGTAAGAGTGCAAAGATTTTTTTAGGCAGTTCGCTTCTCAGCAGTTTTTGGATTTGGGAGGATCGGCTGATCAAGTTCTGGACTTTGTGTAAAAAGGAAGCGGTTAAGTTTACCAGGAATCTAGGTTTCAAAGCGGGAATGAGATTTTACACAATAATTAGGGCTTGACCGATCGGCTTTATTCATATAATAAAATGTAAGCCTCAGCACCCTATAGGGAACTGAAGCTTACATTTTTTTTGTCATGAAAGCGCCGCTTTAATTACCTTTTTATAATAGAGCACGGACAAGATGCCGAAAATCGAGTACAAGGCTGTGTATAGAAGCATGACGAGGATCATTGGCGTCCAAAGCTCTGTGCCGAATAAGAACCATCCGGATTGAACAGCAAAGTAACTGTGGAGCAGTCCGATGATTAAAGGAATCCCGAAATTAAAAATTTGTTTGGCTTGAATTCCTTTGATCAAGTCGCTTTGTGTGAAGCCGAGTTTTCTTAAAATCGTATAATTTGGCTTTTCATCTTCGCTCTCATCCATTTGTTTAAAATAAAGAACGCAGCCGGATGTAATCAAAAAAGTTAAACCTAAAAAGCCGACGATAAACATGATAAGCCCCATCGATTGCTTCTGTTGGCTGCTCATGGCGAGCCGGGAATCATGTTGGCCGTTAAACGAAATTTTTTGAAAAATTTCATCGGCTTCTTCTATCTTTGCTTCTTCTTCAATATCAATTCCTATATAAACCGTCGAATCTTTTTGTATTTTCGGGTTCATATCCTTTTTTAAACGTTCAAAAATGGTTTCGTCCACAATGGCGACAGGCAGGCCGCCGCTTGTGAAATAATAGGAAATGTAGTATTCCTTCTTTAAACCTAAATATTTTTGCGGGATGACTTCGTGACGGCCTTTTAATTCGATTTGCCCGGAACTTTTCAGTGACATAAATTTCTGCAGAAAATCATTATAGCCGGCAAACAGAGTTTCATCCGGAGACAGATCGATGTTTTCGATGTCATCATCGCTAATCATTGGAATAGTCATGACGGCCGGGTCAAATTGTAATTCCTTTAGATTTGGATCTAATATTTGCGTGACATTGGCGCTTACTTGGATGACATCAATCAATTTTTCCCTGTATGGAATGTTATTTTCCTCTAATGCTTCTTTAAATTGTTTGGCATCTTCCGCATTCGTCAACGAAAAATCGGCGGCGACATTCTTCTCAGCAGATTTTTCCGCAGAATAATAGGAAATATAACTTAACGATAACAATCCAATGGCAAGGGCGGAGACGGTTGTTATGATGGTTAATAACAAGGCATTGGACTTCATGCGGAACATGATCGATGACAGAGATAGCACCTCATAAATGTTTAAATAGCCGCTCTTCTTTTTTCTAATAAGATAGAAAATAAAGCTGACCGTCCCTTTATAAAATAAGTATGTGCCGATAATAACAGATCCCAATATAAAGATCATGGCAAGGAAAAGCTCATTCATCGTTGTAAAGTCACCATCAAATAATTTAGACGAAATATAGTAGCCTAAAATGATCAAGAAAATGCCAAAAATCCCGATAATCATTTCAAGCAGGGATATTTTTTTCACTTCCGTTGTGGAAGCAACTCTAAATAAAGATAAAATGTTTTGCTTTTTAATAAATACGTAATTCATCAACATAATGCAAAGATAGACTGCACTAAAAACAATCACTGTTTGTACAAAGGCTTGAGGTGAAAAGGCAAGTGTTGCAATTGCCTGAACACCGGTAATTTTAAACAAAATCATGATGAATAATTTGGAGGTGGCAAATCCAATAAAGATTCCAATGAATATCGAACTGAAATAAAGAATAAAGTTCTCAGCCGTAAGAATGCGGAATATTTTCCCTTTCGTCATGCCGATTAATTGAAATAAGCCAATTTCTTTACTGCGCCGTTTAATGAAAATGTTATTGGCATATAAGAGAAAGACGGTCACAATGGCAATCAGCAATACGGATGCTGTTCGAATGCCGGCTGCGCCTTTAATTGAGCCTTTTGTTGCGTCCATTGACGGGTCATATTGCAATGTAACAAAGGCAAAATAAAGAGCCACAGCAAAAATTAAGGCAAAGACATACAGATAGTAGTTTTTCAAATTTTTTTTCAAATTACGGAATATCAGCTGCTTAATGCTCATGTTGCACACCGCCTAATACCCCTTGGGTTTTCATAATATCTTGGAAGAACGTTTGTCTTGTTTCTTCCCCTCTATTTAATTGGGTATAAATTTGCCCGTCTTTTATGAAAATGACCCTGCTTGAGAAACTGGCTGCGACCGGATCGTGCGTGACCATGACAATGGTGGCTTTTCGTTTTTGATTTAATTCTTGCAGTTTGTTTAACAGTTCCGATGCCGATTTTGAATCAAGGGCGCCTGTTGGCTCGTCGGCAAAGATAATGCTCGGCTCGTGAATAAATGCCCTTGCTGCTGAGGTGCGCTGTTTTTGGCCGCCGGAAATTTCGTTTGGATATTTATCCTTTATTTCATAAATTCCCAGTTCTGCCGCCAATTCAGTAAATTTTTGTTCCGCTTCTTTTTTTGCTGTTTTTGTAATGGATAAAGGCAGCAGGACGTTTTCCTTCACTGTCAGTGTATCGAGCAAATTGTATTCTTGAAAGATGAATCCTAAGTGCCTTTTGCGGAATTCCGCCAGCTGTTTTTCTTTCATGCCGACAATGTCTGTTCCTTCTATTTTGATCGTTCCTTGGCTGACTTGATCAATGGAGGATAGAACATTGAGCAATGTCGTTTTCCCTGAGCCGGATGGCCCCATGATGCTGACGAATTCTCCCTTTTCTACACGAATGTCCAATCCCTTTAACACTTCTTGTTTATTAAATTTGTTTCCATAGCTTTTGTAAATTTTTGTTGCCTCTAAAATATACATATCGCGTCCCTCCTTGATATTTTTATCTTAATCGTCCTCCTTGGCTTTTTCCTTCGATTCAGCGAACAAAATGAAAAAGCATGTGACAAAATTGTCACATGCTTGTAATACGGACAAATTCATTTTTCTTTGGAAAGGTTAAGGTAACAGTCGTTCCTTCTTCAAGTTTTGACTCGACTTGAATATTGATCAGCAATGCTTCGGCGGCTTTTTTCGCCAAATATAATCCCATGCCTGTTGCGGCATTGTCCTGATGTGCGGCCGTGGATGTGAAGCCTTTGTCAAAAATACGTGGCAGATCTTTCGGGTCGATGCCACGGCCAAAATCTTTCACTTCTATCATTGTTTGATCATTTTGCTGATAGCTTTTAATGATGATATCGGATGCATCGCTGTATTTTACTGCGTTTGTCAACAGTTGTCTGATGATAAAGGCGAGCCACTTTGCATCACTGAGGACTTCGGCAGTCTCTAGCTCGACCTCAAATCCAATTCCTTTTTGCAAACACCATGATTGTAAAGCTTTGATTTCCTTGAAAATGATTGGTCCTAACGCAACATTTTCAATGTATAAATCATTTTCTATGGAGGGAATTCGCTTTTGGTGTAGCTGCTGATCAAGCAGCAGATGAATGCGCAGCCATTCATATGTCAATTGTGCTTTGATGGCTTCATCATCTAACCGTTCAATGATTAGATGCATTGCTGTCAGCGGTGTTTTGACTTCGTGAATCCATGATAGCAATTCATCTTTTTCCTGTTCCAGCGCTATCTGATTTTGCGAAGCCTTTTGTTTCAAAAGGTTCGTTTGGTTTATAATCCGCTGTTCAACCATTTTTTCGAAAGGGCTTTCCGCATCCGCTATGCTTGTTAAATCAAGGTTGTTTTCCCATCCTTCCAAGCTTTTATAAAACTTTGTTTCTTTATTGTAGCGGATGATGACAAAAATAATAAAAATCATCATCAATAAAAAGACAACATAAAGAATGGATCTTAATGAAATGGTTGTGTCAAGATAAGAGACAAAAACGATAAATAGCTGCATGAATAAAAAAAGAAGAATCCAACTCTTTCTTTCAATGAAATATTTTTTAATCATATACGGCTGCCTCTTCCTTTGCCATGTAGCCTTGGCCGACTTTCGTTTCAATAAAGCGTCCCAACCCAAGCTCATCCAATTTTTTTCGCAAACGATTGACATTGACCGTTAATGTATTATCGCTGACAAAGCGCTCATCATCCCACAGGCTTTTGATTAATTCTGTCCGGCTGACGATTTTGTTTTTCTTCTCAAGCAAATGCTTTAATATCAATAGTTCATTCTTAGTTAGTTCAATCGTTCCTTTAGCATTTGTGACCGTATTGTTCTCATAATCGACTGTCGCTCCGCACCATGCCTTCAGCTTCATTTGTTCTGTATTATAGTTGTATACTCGGCGGAGAATGGCTTGTATTTTTGCGATAAGCACCTCGAAATGAAACGGCTTTTGTATAAAATCATCCGCTCCAAGCTGCATTGACATCACCATATCGGTCGGGTGATCTCGCGATGATAAAAAAATAATCGGAACGTTGGAATGGGAGCGGATCATGCGGCACCAATGGAATCCGTCAAATTTTGGAAGCTGAATATCAATGATGACAAGATCAGGTTTAATGGCGGTAAATTCTTCAATCACTTTTCCGAAATCTGTGATGCCATATACATCATAAGACCATTGTAATAACCGTTCTTTGATTTCATGAAACAGGGTGGTGTCATCTTCAATGAGCAAAATTTTAAACAATGTTTTCACCACACTTTTTTCACTTATATTTGTTAGACTTTTTCCCGCTGTCCTATATTGTGCATGATTGAGCGGATAGCGGTGTTTTTTTTGCGATTTTTCTATAATTGATTGTATAAATCATTTTCCGGCTTTCTGAAGATTGTTGTTCCCGAGGGTAAAAAATGATCTTTGCCCTTATTATAATTATTTTACAAGGTAATTGAAACGGTTTAATGTTGCGATGAGCCGTTTTTCAACTCGTTTAAGAGTTTTAAAGGTTTATTAAAGGCGGATGTGAGGTCAGAATACTTCTTGTTAAATTTTGTTTTTATATTAAAAATATTCCAGTCTATACCGATATAAAAATTGGAAATTTTATAAAATAAGGAAGAAGACATTATTGTGGCTATGTAAATTTTACAATTGTTAGGGAGTGATCTTATATGAATATTACTGAAACTCAATATTTTGCTGCTTATACGCAATTGACGCTTGTAGCTCCGTTCAAAAAACATTTGGAAACAGGCAGCCCTTATGGCAACGAGACAAGAGAAGAATACAACAGCAAAATGGATTTTTATGAATTTATGGACGCAATAAAGGAAGGGAAAATTGTAAATGAAGATTTAGCCAGAGAAACGTCTCATTTCCATAATAAAATTTTGGATGATAAGATGAGGTATGGTGGAGATCCATTTTTCAATGCTGAAGTAGCAAAAATTATTCAAAAAGCATTTAAACTCGGTTTAGTCGGAAAAAACGAAGAACTTATTGCCAAATACGAGCAAAGCATTTAAAAATGGAATAAAACAAGCCGCTTGAACGCCAAATCACCGGCAGTCAAACGGCTTGTTTTCGTTTTGTCTGTTAATTTTTAGTGAATTATTTCACTTCTAAATAAATAGTTCAAGTATTCTCTTTTGTTCCAGCAAAATGCTTTACACAAAATCAAATTAAATTAAAATAAACTGGTTTTATGTTATACTTTGTTCAGTAATAAGCGGGGAACAGATTATGATGAAGGGAAAGAGGCTGCATGAAAATACGAGTATCTGCTGTTCAATATCATCTTCATTCCATCGGGAGCTTTGAAGATTTTGCAAACCAAGTAACGCATTATGTTAAAACCGCAGAAGAGTTTGCTGCTGATTTTGTTCTTTTTCCTGAATTTTTTACGACTCAATTGCTGTCCATTCCGAATCAAAAGCAGACGATTCAAAATTTACCTCATTATACGGACCGATATTATTCGCTATTTACATCGCTTGCTAAAGAAACGGGCATGCATATTATTGGAGGCACTCATATTATCGAAAAAGAGGGACGATTGTATAATACTGCCCATTTATTTTATCCCGATGGCCGGATAGCAGAACAAGCGAAGCTTCACTTGACGCCGACGGAAGTGAAAGAATGGCATTTAACTCCAGGAGAAACGGTTCAAATATTTGAAACCGAAAAAGGAAAGATTGCCATGTTAACTTGTTATGATATCGAATTTCCGGAAATTGTTCGAATTGTACGAGGAATGGGAGCTGACGTTGTTTTCTGTCCATCTTGTACGGATGACCGCCACGGATTTCAACGAGTGCGCTATACAAGCCATGCCAGAACGATTGAAAATCAAATTTATGTGGTGACAACAGGGACAGTCGGTTCGCTTCCTACCGTTGATTTTATGAGGGCAAATTTCGGCCAGGCAGCAGTCATTACTCCGAACGACGTCTCATTTCCGAAAAACGGGATTTTGATGGAGGGGGAAATAAACCACGATATGATCATTACGGCGGATCTTGATTTATCTCTCTTATACAAAGTGAGAGAAAACGGATCTGTCACCACTTGGAGAGACCGCCGCTTTGATTTATATCCTGATTTAAGTGTTCATGGACGAAAGGGGAATGGAGATGAGCCGTTACAGAAAGAGATTTTATCTGAATAATCAAGGACGCAATGTCGAAGTGGTGATAAGGAATTATAATGAAGCAGATTTTGATGAATTAATCGAAATTCAAAAGGAAAGCTTTCCGCCGCCTTTTCCATCAGAACTCTGGTGGAATAAAGAGCAATTAACAAACCATGTGACATTGTTTCAGGAAGGCGCATTATGTGTTGAGGTAGAAGGAACGTTAGCAGGATCGATGACATCTTTAATCGTCAATTTTGATCCTGCGCATCCTGCTCATACTTGGGAAGAGATAACGGATAACGGCTATATCCGCAACCATGATCCGAATGGCAATACTTTGTATGTTGTCGATATTTGCATCCGGCCGTCCTATCGAAAGCTGGATTTAGGAAGATGGCTCATGCAATCCATGTATGAAGTAGTTGTGCATAAAGGATTGGATCGCTTGCTTGGCGGCGGCAGAATGCCTGGATATTATAAATATGCGGGTGAGATGTCAGCTGAACAATATGTAGATGCTGTCGTCAACGGAAAATTGAAAGACCCGGTTATTTCCTTCCTCCTCCGCTGCGGACGGACGCCACTTGGAGTTGTGGCCAATTATTTGGAGGATGAGGAATCCCATAACTATGCTGTTTTAATGGAATGGAAGAATCCGTTTAAAAATTGATGGTGAAAAAGAGCCGCTCGAAAGCCGAATCATCGGTGATCCAGCGGCTTTTTTCGTGTTCGCCCTCAGCCCATTCTTTGACTCCCTGTCGTTGTTGTTTCACATGAAACTCAAGCTTGTTTTCCCTTCCAAATCAACCATCAGCTGAATAGTGCTGCTATGAAAATCCCAAATGACAGTTATTTGCCTTTAAACTTTAGCCTAAGGTAAAATCAAACATAATAAGTCATGAATGGAGCGTTACCAAAATGGATGAACGAACGAAACATTATTTTGCTGAATTACAGTCAAGTGATAAAAATACGCAGTACGAAGCGTATCACAACATAATGAAGATCACTGAAGAAAAAGTCGATTGGGCGTATGAAGTGTGGGATCAGCTGAAAGAGGATTTAACAAGCAAAGACCATCATAAACGCTCACGGGCTGCTCAGTTTTTAAGCCGCTTGGCGATTAGCGATCCCGAACAGCGAATGTTGGAAGATTTTCCCCGAATTTGGGAAGTAACCTATGATAAAAAGTTCGTGACTGCCAGACATAGTTTGCAGGCTATTTGGAGGATTGGTTTAGCAGGGGAAAAGCAAAAAGAGATGGTTATCCGTCATTTGGCTGCTCGGTTTGACAACTGTGTTGATGAAAAACATGCGACACTTATTCGATTCGATATTATCCAAGGGCTGCGAAACTTGTATGATCAAGTGAAAGATGAAGCGATCAAGCAGCTGGCCTTCGATTTAATCCAAAAAGAAGAAGATCCGAAATATCAAAAGAAATATGCGTCAGTATGGAAATCAAAAATGAACCGTATGCAGTAACATTCCTATTTTGCAAATGCAAAGGCAATGTAATTTACAGCTTGTATCGCTTATAGCGACGGACCTAGATTTGGGAAGATTTTTTGCAAGCTTCCATCCGTTGCTTTATGCTTTTCTCGGGCATTTCGTTCATCCTTGCCTATGACTTGATCGGTATATGGTCATGTACTACTATTACAGATTGAAAAACAATATCTTTTTAAAGTGCATGCCTATCATATAAATTGCTGACAGGAATGAAAAAGAAGGATGATCCTTTCTGAGATCCTTGAAGCAAAGTCAAATAAGCAAGTCTGTAAAAAAATGAATATTGCAAATCGCTGACGAATTCTTTGAACATTTCTCTAGGAGTTTCAAAGCAGGAGTATTGGTTCCAATGGAAAGAGAACGGCATGGAAAATATTCATGGACAAAATTTCCTGAAAAAATAATTTTTTGTTAATTGGTAATCATAGAACAAAAGTTTACTTTTTAGGAGGAAAATTATGGAGAATTCTCAATTGAATGAAGTTCAAGACCTTTACCAGCAACTAATCAATGCGTGGAACAACCGAACGGCTCGTGGAATGGCGGATCTGTTCACAAAGGACGGCGAGAGCATTGGTTTCGATGGCAGTCAGTCGATTGGACGCGATGAAATATTCGCACATCTCCAATCCGTCTTTGAAAGCCATCTGACGGCTAAATTTGTCAGCAAAGTGAAAAATGTCCGTTTTCTGGCTCCTGATATCGCTATTTTACGAGCGATTGCCGGTATGGTGCCTCCCGGAAAGTCAGACTTAAATCCTGATGTCAACACCCATCATACTCTTGTTGCAGTGAAAACGGAAGGAAAGTGGCATATTCAACTTTTTCAAAATACCCCGGCTCAGTTTCACGGCAGACCAGAGTTGGTTGAACAAATGACCGAAGAGTTAAGACAGTTGCTTAAATAATTCAAGTCCTGTTCAGGGGAATTGTGAAATATACACTAATGCAAAAATTAGGAAAATCGTAAATCTTCTTAATTCAAATGTCCGAATAAAACTCCTTAACACGAAAAAGCAAGGATTAAAAGACAAATTGCGTTTCTTTGATAAGGATTGAAATAAACTGTATATTCATTCTTTTTGCATTCAAACGGTCCTCTCTCCGTTCTAAATTTATTTCAGAGCGCGACCTATCTATCATATGCATCGCACAAAATTTCTCACGGCACCGAACAGGATAAAATATAAAATAGTATTTGCGAAAATTTCATGAAGATTCTATTATTTATTTAGAAAATCGCTATATGTTTTGGAGTGTGGTCGCATATTTATGAAAATGGTTTCTTTTAATGCATACCGGACTATCGGAATTCCAGGTGTTCACTATATAAAACCTGATAATATGTTTAAAGAATTAGAAACCATTCGACAAGCGGATATTGTTCTTTTTCCTGAAACGTGGCAAGCCCCTGCTCTTGTATACGGATTAAAGAAAAAAATTTTTCCGAGCATTGAATCTTTGCAATTGGGCTTCAGCAAGGTGGAAATGACAAGAGCTCTTTGGACGGTGGCGCCAGAGCATGTTCCATATACGGAAATATTGGCGAGCACCCCAAGCAATATCGAAAAAGTGTTGGAAACTTTCCCATTCCCATTTGTTGCAAAGGAAGCCCGGAATTCAATGGGGCAGGGGACTTTTTTAATAAAAAATGAGTATGATTTTTATCAATATGCCAATCGGAATGATGTGCTGTACGTACAAGAATATTTGGAAAACAATGGAAAAGATTTGCGGATTTGTATCGTTGGAAAGGATATTTTGACCGCCTATTGGCGGGTAGGGGCGGAAGGGGAGTTTCTCCACAATGTAGCCCAGGGAGGCAGCCTCTGTTTTGATTTTATACCGCAAGAGGCTTGCGAGCTTGTGTTGAATGTCTCAAAACAATTGAATATTAATCATGCCGGTTTTGATGTAGTGGTAAGCGGAGGACATTATTATATTCTTGAGTTTAATGTTCTTTTTGGCAATCAAGGCATTGCCGAAAGGGGATTATCTGTAGAAAAAGCAATCTATGACTATTTGCAAAGCGAATTTGTGCCTCCTTTTCCAACATCGCCGACAACATCCAAAAAAGTGATTTAAAATAAATAATTGCTAGATTTACATTTAGAAGATTGATAGAACCTATTTTATTGCTCGTATTGTAAAATGAAGAAACAAAAAGAAAGCAGCCGTTTCACTGGACGGTGCTAGCAATTTACCTATTTGGTATAAAATTTTTTTATTTTGATTAGGGCGTCTTCCTTGTATTGTTGTTATTATAATAATGTATATCTCTTATTTTCTATTATGTTAGTCAATTTTCTCATAGTTTTTACAAACATTCCATGTAATGGGGGATGCTGCTTGAAAAAAGTCATCACATTGCACATAACCCTGTCAAGTAGACAATGAAAAAAGAGTATATTAAGCTGCGGTCTTTTCTCGATATTCAATCGGGGAAAGACCGTTAAATTTTTCTTGAAAACGACTGTGGTTGTAAAAATGAATATATTCTTGAATAGCCTGATAAGCCTGTTCGATCGTTTTTGGGCGCACTAAATACAACTTCTCTGTCTTTAAATGTGAGAAAAAACTTTCGATACATGCATTATCATGACAATTTCCTCTTCGCGAATGGCTTCCTTGAATCTTGAGTTCTTTGAGCTGGTTCTCATATGATTTTGTCGTGTACTGAAATCCTTGATCGGAATGAAGGAGAGCATTCTTGCCAAACGGCTTCCCCTCCAGTTGTTTCAAGGTGTTTAATACCAAATTAAGATCATTTCTTTCAGAAAGTTCCCATGCGACTATTTCATTGTTATATAAATCTAAAACCGCAGACAAGTAGACAAATGTATCTCCAACACGTACAAAGGTAATATCAGTTACGAGTTTTTGTAACGGAATCTCCGCACAGAATTTGCGGTTTAATACATTCGGAAATACCACAGATCCTCTAATGCCGTAGAAAGGTCGTTTCTTCCGAATCACCGATTTTATACCTAGCTCCCTCATTAAACGTCGCACACGCTTATGATTTACAACGATCCCTTCTCTGGATAATGCCCTTGTCATGCGTTTATATCCATAGTACGGATGTAACTTATGAATAGCTAAAATATGTTCTTTCAACAAAAGGTCTTCTTCCAAACGTCTTGACATGTTCGAATGGTTCTTGCGCCACTTGTAGTATCCAGCCCTTGAAACCTCTGCAATTTTTAATAGCCATGACAGTGGGTGTCTATGTTTTTTTCGTAGTTCATCAATAATATGAAACCGATCCGCTTTCAGGACCACTCCTTCCCATGTAGATTTGGATTGCGCTTTTTTAAGTATTCGACCTGCGCCTTCAAATAAGCATTTTCCTCTTCTAAACTCGAAAAATGTTTACGATTCCATACACCACGTTGATCTTTAAACGACTCGCCATTTCGAAATTTCTTGTCCCATTCTGCAATCTGTGCATCACTCTTAATTCCAAAATGTTCACGAAGTTGTCGATAAGACCATCCCTCCTCCAATTTCAAACGAACGACTTCACGTTTAAGCTCTTCTGAATATGAGTTAAAGGTTTGTCCTTTTTTAGCCATAAAAAATCCCCTCCCAAGTAGACTCCTAAGAACATCATATCAAATGTCCTCTTTTTTTACTGTCTACCTGTAGGGGATAATACCACATACATCGCTCTTTTATTCATCGCCACAGGGGGATTGTTTGCTTATCTGCCGACGTCTGTTTATGCAGAAGAGCCGACAGGCAGTATAAGTCATTCTTCAAATGTTGTCGTTTCAAAGTCGTCAAGTCTGTTTAATGAAACAAATTCTGGCGGTTATGTTGTCATAAGCAATGAATCTACTAACGTCTATCAAAAACAATACACAGGCGTATTTCAAGTAAATGATCGCCAATATTCCAAGAATCCCAATTTAGATCTAGAGGACTATCGGTTAGATGCGGTTAAACCATTTAATTTTGATAAATATAAAAACAAATTATTAAAAAAGGGCCGTTTTGCGATAGCGCCGTCTTATCAAGTCGGCGATAAAAAAACGTTTTGGGTTACTAATTTTGACACAGGGCTCGATTATCAAATAGATGCCGAGCTCATGTATAGCGGAAAAAAAGCGAATGTTTGGGTTCATAACAATGAAATTACATTATCTGATGCCGAAAAAATAGGAAAAGAATTTGATGACAATATTTATTCAACGATTGTTAATTATTTCGGCAATGAATCAGATGTAGACGGGGATGGAAAGATTCATATTTTATGTTTTGATATACAAGACGGATTTGATGGGTTTGGCGGATATATTGCCGGTTATTTTTACCCCGGCGATTTATTTGATGTTTATCATTCCAATCATTCTGAGCTGTTTTATATTGATACGTATCCTGCCATGGGCATGGATTCAAAAGATGTTGCACGTGCTTATGAAACACTGGCGCACGAGTTTCAGCACATGGTAAATGTGAACCGGAATGTAATCATTGAGGGTGATTCGGACGGCATGGACGTTTGGCTGGATGAAATGCTGGCGATGGCGGCTGAGCAAATATACTCCGGAAAAGTTTTGACAGATAGAATAGATTATTATAACTATTCACCTTCTATCGCAAACGGGCATTCATTATTGTATTGGGATGAATACGGAGATACTTTAGCAAACTACTCTTTATCTTATTTATTTGGCCAGTATGTCAAAATACAAACTGGTCAAGGAGATCGTATTTTCAAAGAAATATTGGCAGATCGCTTCAATGATTACCGGGCGGTAGAAAACGCGGTAAAAAAATATATACGTTCTGATATGACTTTCGGGAAGTTTTTAACAAATTTCCGCATCGCTCTTTTATTAAAAGAACGTTCAGGATTATATGGATTTAATGGTGATCCTAATTTCAATGCCCTGCAGCCAAAGCTTTTCAGCGATCATTCGGCCTATTTAAGAGGCGGTGGAGCGATCGTTAAACAAATGGATTTGTCATCAGGCTTTAAGGAACCTTCTGATAAAGGAAAAGATATTACTTATACATTCATTATAAATGGAAAGGTGACTTTGCCGCCTGAAAAGCCTGTAGTGAATGAAGTAAGCGATCGTGATGTAAACGTAACCGGAAAAGCAGCTAAAGGTTTGATAGTCATTGTTAAAAAAGGGAACACCCTTTTAGGAAAAGCAACAGCGGGCAGCGACGGCACTTTTAAAATCAGCGTACCAAAGCAGCGGGCAGGAACAGTATTGACGATATTTGCAGAGAATCAAAATAAGTTGCAAAGCAGGGAAGTGACCATAACTGTAAAGGATAAAACCCCTCCGGCTGCTCCAACCGTCTATACAATAGCCAATAACTCAACAACGATCAGAGGGAAAACAGAGGCGAATGCGACGGTCTATGCAAAAGTGGGTGCAAAGCAAATCGGCTCAGCGAGAGCGAACAGCAAAGGCAGCTATAGCATTAGGATAGCGAAACAAAAAGCAGGTACACGCATTTCCGTCTATGCAAGAGACTCAGCCGGGAACATAAGTACGGCAAGAACGGTGAAAGTGGTGGACAAAATTCCTCCGGGAACGCCGGTGGTCTATACCGTAGCGAATAACTCAACAACGATCAGAGGGAAAACAGAGGCGAATGCGACGGTCTATGCAAAAGTGGGTGCAAAGCAAATCGGCTCAGCGAGAGCGAACAGCAAAGGCAGCTATAGCATTAGGATAGCGAAACAAAAAGCAGGTACACGCATTTCCGTCTATGCAAGAGACTTAGCCGGGAACATAAGTACGGCAAGAACGGTGAAAGTGGTGGACAAAATTCCTCCGGGAACGCCGGTGGTCAATAAGGTCACCTATAAAACAAAAACGATAACAGGTAAAGCGGAAAGAGGAGCCGCCGTTTACTTATACAAAGGTTCAAGACAAATCGGGAAAGGAACCGCGGCAAGCAACGGGAAGTTCAAAATCAACATACCTTCCCAACGGAAAGGAACGGTATTGAAAGTATTTGCCAAAGATAAAGCCGGCAATAAAAGCAGAACAAGAGTAATAAGAGTGAAATAGCGGCAAATATGGAAAAAGACTGCTTTCAAATGATTTGGAAGCAGTCTTTTTTTAACGGAAAAGAGATTAGTTTACATACTTTATTTACCATTGCCCATGCGGACGGTACCGCAACAAATCCATCAATTATGTAATTCCCCTCTGGACATCATGGACAGATGGGCTTAACGTATCGTAACACAAAAGGTTAAGGGGAATAAACCGCAAAATGGAAAACGTAAAACGCTCACTTTCATTTGTTCGTGATCATGTTTCTTTTTAGTATTTTTCTAAAATAAAAATAATTTGTAAGCGCATTACTCATTTCCGCTATATAAAGGAAAAACAATATGTTTAGATGAAAACGTTTATTATTTATTATAAAAATATAATTTGAACTATTAAAATTATTTAATGAAAACATAGGGAGGATTCATATATGAAGCGTATTTTATTAGCATGTTCATCAGGAATGTCAACGAGTTTACTAGTATCAAAAATGGAGGAAGTTGCAAAAAATAAAGGGATTGAAGCCAAAATTTGGGCAGTTGCTCAAGATCAAGCACAAAAAGAAATGGACAAAGCCGACGTCCTTTTAATTGGCCCGCAAATGCGATTTCTAAAAAAGAAGTTTGAGGCTTTAGCAAAGGAAAAAGGAATTCCCTTGGACGTTATTGATCCCGTTGCTTATGGCCGAATTGACGGAGAAGCTGTATTAAATAAAGCACTGGGGTTAATTGGTAAATAATTTTAGGCTGCAAGCTTTTGAAAACTTAGTGGCATACAATTAATTGAAGAGTATTAGAGTGCCTCTTTTGCATAACAACGAGGAGGGGGAAACATGAACAAGTTTATAGAGGTTTTAGAAAATATTCTATTGCCTATTGCAGATAAGTTGAATAATAACCGTTATTTAACTGCATTACGAGATGGATTTATGGTTGCATTACCGCTAATTATTTTTGGGTCTATATTTGTTGTAATCGCTAACTTCCCGTTTTTAGATAGGCTGTTAAGTGAAGATGCGTATGCGGCATATCAAAATGCACTAGGATCAGCATCTGCCGCTACTCTTAGTATAATGGGGTTATTTGTCATCATTGGTATCGGTTATAAATTAACAGAACACTATGGTGGACAAGCGATCTATGGTGGCGTTGTTGCATTAGCGGCATTCCTTATTTTAACACCGCAATCATTAGAAGGTGTATCGGGGGTTATCCCAACAGTAAGCCTAGGTGCACAAGGGATGTTTTTAGGAATATTAACAGCGTTTATATCCGCTGAACTTTATCGATTTTTTGTAAATAAGAATTGGGCCATTAAAATGCCGGCTGGCGTCCCGGCCGCCGTATCCAGATCATTTAGCGCACTCATCCCAATCACTCTAACATTGTCGGTATTTTTATTCATCCGTATTGTTTTCAGCTATACACCTTTTGAAACAGTACAAAATTTTATATATACAATTTTGCAACAACCTTTAACAAATCTAGGAAGCGGTTTAATCGCTACACTTGTTGCGGTATTGCTTATTCAAGTTTTTTGGTTCTTCGGTTTACATGGACAAATTATTGTAAATTCCGTATTCGATCCAATTTGGTACGCATTAAATGATGAAAACTTAAAGGCCTTTCAATCTGGGGAAGAACTTCCTAATGTCATTACAAAACAATTTATTGATTCATTCTTAGTCGGTATGGGTGGCACCGGCATGACATTAGCGATCTTGGTTTTAATCTTTCTTATTGGGCGTAGCAGACAGCTAAAAGAGCTAGGAAAATTAGGAGGGCCGGCTGGAATTTTCAATGTTAATGAACCAATTATCTTCGGTCTTCCAATTATAATGAATCCTTTAGTTATTATTCCTTGGATTCTTGCGCCTGTTGTTGTAACAATTATTACTTTTTTTGCAATGTCATCAGGATTAGTACCAAAACCTGCTGGAATTATTGTCCCTTGGACAACTCCAATTGGATTAAATGGTTTTTTAGCAACGGGCAACTCATGGAGAGGTGCTGTATTACAAATCTTTAATCTGCTGGTTGTAATGGCTATATGGTGGCCGTTCTTAAAAATCATTGATAAAAAATATTACGAAGAGGAAAAACAACAAGCGGATTAAAAAAGATTACGATATCGGCCCCTAAAAAGGTGCTGTGATTTTAAATGATGTCCAGCAAATATGTCAGGAGGACTGGTCATGGATACTATAACAGAGATTGCTTTTCAAATTATTTTATATGCTGGAAATGGCAGATCCAGCGCCATGGAAGCCATTCAAGCAGCAAAAGAGGGGAATTTTGAAAAGGCTGATCAACTGATAGAAGAAGCAAGTGCTGAACTTGGGAAAGCTCATAAATTTCAAACAAAGCTCCTTCAAGAGGAAGCAAACGGGAATGAGACGAAAATGAATGCTATTTTAGTCCATTCACAGGATCATTTAATGACAGCTATAACTGTTAGAGACCTTGCAATCGAATTCATTGATCTATACAGAAATAAAAACAATGGGAGGTAATACAATGTCCCTGCAATATCGTTTTCCCGAAGGTTTTTGGTGGGGAAGTGCAACTTCAGCAACACAAATTGAAGGTGCCGCAAAAGAAGGTGGAAAAGGCCAAAATATTTGGGATTACTGGTATCAGATTGAGCCGCATCGATTTTTTGATCATGTTGGTCCCGAAACAACCTCTGATTTTTATCACTTATATAAAGAAGACATTAAGTTAATGAGAGAAATCGGCCACAATACGTTTCGTTTCTCTATTTCTTGGTCGCGCCTAATTCCTGGCGGCCGAGGAGAAGTGAATAAAGAGGCAGTGGTTTTTTACAATAATGTCATTAATGAATTAATCGCTAATAATATCGAACCGTTTATTAATCTTTATCACTTCGATATGCCGTTGGAATTGCAACATGAAGGCGGTTGGGAAAACAGAGAGGTTGTAGATGCTTACCAACATTATGCGAGTGAATGCTTTAAATTATTTGGGGATCGAGTGAAAAAATGGTTTACTTTCAATGAACCAATCGTGCCTGTTGAGGGTGGATATTTATACGATTTTCACTATCCGAATATCGTTGATTTTAAACGGGCGGCACAAGTGGCGTATCATACCATTGTTGCTCATGCAAAGGCGATCAAAACATTCCGCGATATGAATATTCATGACGGGAAAATTGGTATTATTTTAAATCTAACTCCTTCGTACCCTAGAAGTCAAAATCCGTATGACTTAAAGGCTGCGAGAATTGCTGATTTATTTTTTAATCGAAGCTTTTTAGACCCAGCTGTTTTAGGAGAATATCCAAAAGAACTGATTGAAATTTTAAGGGAGCATGGCCAGTTGCCTATAACAAAAGAAGGTGACCTTGAACTCATAAAAAATAATACCGTTGATATTCTTGGGGTAAATTATTATCAACCGAGAAGAGTGAAAGTGAAAGAGCACTTGCCTAACCCCTACAGCCCGTTTATGCCGGAGTGGTTTTTTGACAACTACGAAATGCCGGGAAGAAAAATGAATCCTTATCGCGGATGGGAAATTTACGAAAAAGGCATTTACGATATTATGATGAATTTAAAAGAAAACTATGGCAATATCGAGTCGTTTATTTCAGAAAATGGGATGGGTGTTCAAAATGAGGAGCGTTTTATGAAAAACGGTGTGATTGAAGATAACTATCGAATTGAATTTATTAAAGGGCATTTGAAATGGCTTCATAAAGCGATTGAAGAAGGGTGTAATGCAAAGGGTTATCATTTATGGACATTTATGGATAACTGGTCCTGGACAAACGCCTATAAAAATCGATACGGATTCATTTCCGTTGATATTGTTACAAAGGAAAGAACACCGAAGAAAAGCGCTCATTGGTTTAAAGAAGTTTCTAAAAACAACGGATTTTAACTTTTAGGTTCTGGTCTAGAGGATCAGAACCTTTTTAAATCATTTTTACTGTGGTAAATTGGATTATTGCAAGAGAGGGGGCAATCTTATGTTCAATCAACGAATGAAAACGATTTTGCGCGAACTGATGGCTGCTGAAAGCCCCATTACAGGAGCCTACTTAGCTAATTTAAATCAAGTGACTTCAAGAACTACAAGGGAAGATATAAAAAGCCTTGATGGGATACTTGCTGAAAATGGCGCAAATGTTATTTCTGTGATGGGTAAAGGATATAAATTAACAATCGAAGATGATGCTAAATTCAAAAAATTTTTGCAAACAGTTTCCTATGATGAATCACCCCGCAATTCCTTTATCCCCAAAACACCAAAAGAACGCGTTAGTTATTTAATTAGACGGCTTTTATTAAGTGAAAACTATTTAAAGCTGGAAGACATAGCCGATGAAATGTATATAAGTAAATCGACAATTCAAAACGATTTAAAGCATGTAAAACAAATATTGAATAAATATGATATTCAATTAGAATCGCGTCCAAATTACGGAATAAAGGTCTCCGGCAGTGAGCTTAAGCTGCGTTTTTGTATGTCTGAATATATTTTTGACCGTCATGAGGAGAGAGGTGAGAAGCTTTATGACACCCATTTAGCAAATCAAGATGATTTGGATCAATTTTTAGATATTATTATGAGACAAATCAAAGCAAATGAAATTACGATATCTGATATTGCCATTCATAACTTGTTAATTCATATCGCCATTGCTTATGAACGAATAAAAAATGGCCATCATGTTACACTAATTAAATCAGAGATGCAAGAAATTAAAAAACAAAGAGAATATCAGGTGGCAGAAAAAATTGTCAAAGAAGTCGAAGAAAGATTCCATGTTCAATTCCCGCGACAAGAGGTGGCGTATATTGCCATTCATTTGCTTGGCACCAAAATGCTTTCACAAACGATTGAAGAAGCAGAACAGGTTATCGAAAATGAAATTATTCAAATAGTGAAACTTGCTCTTGATAAAATTGAAGAGAGATTTCATTTAGGGATAAAAGACGATGAAGAATTAATTCTCGGGCTAAGCTTGCATTTAAAACCGGCTGTTAATCGATATAAATACGGGATGAATATACGAAATCCGATGCTTCAAGATATCAAGAAGAATTATCCGCTTGCTTTTGATGCAGCTGTTGTTGCAGGATTAGCAATCGGAGAATACACAAAAACGGAAATTGATGAAAATGAAATCGGTTATCTGGCACTTCATATTGGTGCAGCAATGGAACGTAAGAAATTAAAATCCGGGCCCAAACGGTGTTTAGTTGTGTGCGCATCAGGCTTGGGAACCGCACAATTAATTTATTATAAATTGAAATCATATTTTGGAAACAACCTGGAAGTAGTAGGCATCACCGAATATTATAAATTAAAACAGTTCAGACTGACTGATCTTGATTTTATTGTAAGTTCGATATCGATTCCCGAAAAATTAAATATTCCTGTCATAGAAGTGAATGCGATCTTAAGGGAAAGTGATTTAAAACAAATAGAAAAATTAATTATTGATAATCAGCCGCCAATTAATACTTATTTTCGAAAAGATCTAATGTTTTTAAGAAAGAATTTTCATTCGTATGAAGAAGTTTTAACGTTTTTCCACACTGCATTGCTTGAAAAAGGCTTAGTAGATAATACTTTTTTAGAAGCAATATTCGAAAGAGAAAAAGTGGCACCTACCTCTTTTGGAAATTTAGTGGCTGTTCCGCATCCTATCGTTCCAAAAACGAATCAAACATTTATCGCTGTATGCACACTAGATAAGCCAATTCAATGGAAGGATAAGCCTGTTCAATTGGTCTGTATGTTATGTGTGAAAAAGAACAGCGAGGAAAATTTGCAGGAAATGTACGGTTTGTTGGTAAGATTAATTGACAATAGCTCAATGGTTCAGAATTTGTTAAAAACGAAATCATATGAACAATTTATGCAAGTTTTAAAGGAGACGGTATATTAAGATCATGCACAAAATTTTGAATGGAGGGCTGCCTCATAATGATATGCTCCCCTTAAGGTAGACAGATTAAAATATAAAAAATCTGTTTTACCTTAGGGGGAGTTTTTCTATGCAATATACTACAGAGTTCAAACTTGAAGTTTTACTTGCATATGAAAACCGAGAATGTACTTCAATCCCAAACGAATTTATAGACTGATGAAAGTTGCCGGTATACAATCTGTTATTCGAAAAAAGAAGAAATCTTATAAGCGATCTACCCCTCAACATGTTGCAGAAAATATATTGAATCGTGAATTCACAGCGGAAAAGCCAAATGAAAAATGGGTAACTGATGTCACAGAATTAAAATATGGTTCATTTAAAGAAAACATATTTAAGTGCTATTCTTGATCTATATGATGGATCAATTGAGAACTCGCTCTTCAACTTGAAAAAGCGTTAATCAAATTCTTGATCTATATGATGGATCAATTGTTAGCTATGTTTTAGGACATTCCAATAATAATCATCTTGTATTCCAAACGTTGGATCAAGCCACCGCACTTTTAAATGGAGAGCATCCACTTATTCATAGTGACCGTGGGTTCCAATATACC
>NZ_JBVVUU010000031.1:0-30002 GCF_056032925.1 Aeribacillus sp. JST-2 | reverse complement strand
TAATCAAGAAAAAGAGAGCTATTTTAAGAAAAAGATAGACTAAGAGTAACTATGTCCAAAACTCGGGGGTTAATCCGATTGCAAAATTAATGACGATGATATTGCTAGATAACAGGGTTACTTTGCGATTGTTTTTCCTAAGAAATGCAAAATGGATTCTAACCCTTTTATAATTTTACTATGTATTCTAGCAAGATCACGATTATACAAAAAGCTTGTCGTCTGTATTGGCTTCAAATTGGAATAGTACTCAGGAATACAATCCCTCAGCTTTAATTCTTTACAATAGGTTTAATCATCTGTTTCATCGTACACTAACAGCTTATCGTATCGATCTAGGTTGACTTTAAATACCACTTTATGCTAAGTACTCCTTTTATGTCTCTTACAATTATTTACAAAATGTTATGTTTTGTAACGATTTTGGTCGTCTGACCATTCATTTTAAACCTTTTCCATACAAGCGAAGATGTTTTAGCACTACGTCATATTCATCATTCAAAACAATAACACGGTTATATGCAATCTTTCCCCACACTTCTTTTTGCACAAGTTGAGTTTGGATCTAACTTCGACTGTTTTGGTTTTCTTGGAATTGCTATCTTCTTTATTGGCATATTTTTTGACTGTTTGAAAGCATGGAAAGTACCGAAAACATGATAAAAATTTGTCATCGATAGCTCGAAAAGGAAAAAAAAAGCACTCATCGCTATTGGACGATGAATGCTTTCCATTGTTTATTTTACAAATAGCCTTACAAAGAATTTATTTTAGACACGAACATAATGGTTATGCATGAAACCGTATTTTTTCGGGAGCTGGTTTTCATTACTTTTTCCCCTTATGCCTTGGTTTTAAACCAAAAGGCGCAGTCTACTCATGAATTTATTTTCACAGTAAAAGGCGCTTAAAAATAATCAATCATTTATTTTTTTCAAGGCCTCTTCATCTGCGATCACTGTCACATCGTTATGCTGCCTTAAAATTGAAGCCGGAAACTCCTCGGAAATATCGCTGGTTCCCAATAGCCTTGCAAGGGCGTCCGCTTTCTCTTTACCAGAAACAAGCAGCAAGATTTTCTTACTTTCCATGATCGTTTCAATTCCCATCGTAATGGCTTCCGTTGGTACTTCGTCAATCGACTGAAAGAATCTAGCATTTGCTTTTCGCGTTGATTGATCCAGTTTAACAATATGCGTTCTGCTTTTAAAGCTGGTCCCTGGCTCATTAAAACCAATATGGCCGTTTAATCCCAGTCCTAATATTTGTATATCAATTTTATTTTTAGAAATTAGTCTGTCATACGCCGTACACTCTTGTTCCAAATCTTCAGCCATTCCATTAGGAATATGAACATTTTCAGGTTGAATATCAATATGTTGGAATAAATTTTCATGCATATAATAGTGGTAACTATTCTTATTTTCTTTAGGAAGCCCAACGTATTCATCTAAATTAAAAGTAGTTGCATTTTTAAATGAAACTTCCTTTTGCTGATACTTTTTGACCAAACAATTATATAAACCAATTGGAGTTGAACCTGTTGCAAAACCAATGACTGGTCTTTTCAAACTTTTCATATGCTCTATGACTATATTAGCTGCTTTCTCACTCATTTCTTCATAATCTTTTACTTTAATAATTTCCATGTCATTTCACCCTTCTACAAAATCATTATGGAAATCCTTAATCTGAAATAAAATATGTTAGATTTTAAAAATCGTTCTTAGTGCTCTTGCCACTCCATAATGATCATTATCTTCAACAATCATGTTCGCTTTACTTTTTACATAATCAGTTGCATTTCCCATCGCGATTCCTAATCCAGATGATTCCAACATTTCGACATCATTTATCCCATTACCGATCGCAATCACTTCTTCAGGCAATATATTAAAATGTTTAATGGCTGATTGAATACCGGTCCATTTAGAACCTTTTGGATATACCTCGAGTCGATCTCCTTCTTCAAAAACATAATCCTCCAGCACTTTCTCTTTAAGAACTTTACGTTGTTCAGAATTTATATATAAAGTTAATCGGTGTGCTTCGCAATCTGTATCCTCTAAATTTGTCTTTTTTGCAAATGGCAGTAAATGTTCCTCATATAAAGGCTGATTAGATCGTGAGGTACTGTACGAAAAGTGAATATACTTGCCGCCATGTTTATCAGTTTGGCTGCAAAGATCATAGGCAACTTTTGATGATATTTTTACATCATGAATGATCTTATTATTTAAAAATACAAGGCTGCCGTTATAAGCAACATAAAGCGAACACTGTAATTTATCACCATAAATTTTTGAGGCTTCTAAAGACCTGCCTGAAGCCAAACCAACGATAATCCCTTTCTTTTGCACTTTATGAATAGATTCTATGGTTTCATCTTCAAGCTGATTTTTAGAATTCAAAATTGTCCCGTCTATATCCAGAAAGAGCGCTCGATACATTTAAAATCTCCTCCAAAATTTCCATTAACAACCATGCCCTTGCAGTAAAAATGATCATTTTTATTGGATCAATCGATTAAATTCCCCATAGAATCATAAATTCCTACAAGTTCAGGGTTGGCGGAAATATTCTTTAAGACGGCGACATGGGCATTTGTAACAAATACTTGTGTGCGAAAGGCATATATGACCGTATCGCCCACTCGTACTCCGTCTGTCGCCAATGAGCCGTAATAATCAATATTAGTCGGAACATTATCAATTGTAGGAACCCGCTTTAGATTTTGTCTATTTGTTCCAACTAATGCTTCCTTCATATGTGAACGCGGATAAAATCCGCCGCCAAAAACATATGCATGATCATTATATAAATGGGATACTTCCGATACATATACCATCGCCGGTTTTTCTTCCAAGTTTTGTGAAGCATGCAGCGGTGTTGTTCCAATTAATGCATGACCGGGTTCTCCTTGCGTTGCACCATTTTCCTTTAATAATTTCATTGTTGCGGCAGAAGTGGCACTCGGCATATTCATCTCAAGCTTTTCATATCCTCTATCCATTAAATACGATTTTGCAGTCTGCATGGATTTGACATTCGGGGTAATGGTTGGAACATCGTCTTGGATCAATATACAAGGAAAACTTGTTAAACCGGCTATTTCAATGCCTTCCAATTTTTCCATAGATTCAATATCTTTCACTAACTGTTCAAATGTGAATCCACCTTCTTGACCGTTATATATATAATCGTCTTTGTTTGCAATGCGCAAAAAGACTTTTTGTTTTTTTCCCATCTGTTGAGCAATTCTGCTTATATTTCGAGCATTTTCATAACTAAAAACTGTAACATAATCAGGATTAAGATTTAATATTGTTGGTATCATATGGACAGGTATTTGAACGAGGTGTCCAACATGGCCAATCTGAATGCCATTTTTACTAAGAGTCATGGCCTCCCATGGATCTACGGCGACTGCCTTCTCAATACCGGATTCAACAATAGCTTGCGCCGCCAACGGATTGCGGCCAAATTGTTTTGTCATAAAAAATAGTTCAATATCCTGTTTTTTGGCTTTTTCAGATAAAACTTTAGCATTCCTCTTTACTGTATCAAGATCTATTACATAAGTATTGGGTGGGATGATTCCTTGCTGATGAAAGTCCAATGCAGCTTCTATTAATTTTTTGTTATGCATTATTGTCGATTGTAAAAACATCCGTCAGTCTCCTCTTTCCCTTTTTGCAATATTTGAAGGAATGAAGTTCCGTTTTCAGTTTTATTAAGTCCAAGATACTCTGCAGAAGTGGCAGCGATATCTGATAGTGTTTTTCTTTCTCCAATTTTAACGGGGGATATTTGTTTATGGTAAACTAACAGATACGTTTTCTCTCTTGTATGTTGATTATGGCCAATCGTAGGATCATTCCCATGATCCGCACTCATAATCAGCAGGTCCTGTTCTGTCATTTTCTCCAGTATTTCCGGCAAATATCTATCGACCACTTCAATACGATCTGCATAACGGGCTGGATTCTGTGCATGTCCGGCCAGATCTGTTTCTTGTACTGTTGCAGCAATGACTCCATGTTTTACATTATCCATTTCATGTAAAATATCCTTCATTACTTGTTCCGTATCGACACCCGGAAATCTATTGGCGCCTTCACAATAAATGACATCCTGCATTTTTCCAATAAGAGAAACTTCCATTCCGCTTTTTTTCGCCAATGTTGGCAGCTGAAATTCAGGAGAGATGCCAAAACCTAAATGACGTACTTGATACCCTTGTTTGTATACATTTGATTTAGGTGAATTCACCCCTACTAATCCATCTTCCCGTCTTTCTACTGATCGTTGCAAGTGTTCGGGTGTTACATTTTCGCCACCAAGGACAATCACGCGATTGACTCTAACATTTTTGCGCACACATTGCCCTATTTTTAAAACTTCTTCAAACGGAATATAATCCAGTGGAGCACTTACATTGTAAATTTGGCCGTAATCAGTTTCGATATTATCGGCGACGATGACTAAATCATTGACTAATAGATACGGCAATTCAGGATTTGGGATCGTTACTTTATAGCCTTCTTTTTCAAGAGCAAGTTTTACATGATCCATATTTTCAACAAAAGGAGCTAAATACGCCTTTTTAGGTTTTGTTCCCATAATTTCATTATGCCCTTCAAAACTGTCTGCTCCTTGATGCATAAGGTTCAAAACACCGTAACTGGCAATATTATCAACATTTTTTAATTTCGGATGATGTAAAATTTTATTGATGCCCAATCTTTCAAAGTTTGGAATTTTCAATGATGGCACTGCATCAATAATATGATAAAAAGTATTGGCGCCGACATCTAAAGGATGATAGTCTTTGGCATCTTCCATATAACCGACACCTAAGCTGTCTAATATGATAATAATGACTCTTTTATTCATTTTTGATCCCCCTTTTCATATTTGCTTATGGTTTTCGGTTGCCCGATGAATGGATTCCTCCAGTATTCTTAAAATTGTGTCCACGCCGCTTCTTAATGGATTAATACGTATCATTTTTTTGGCTAATGTTGGATCTGACGATAAGAAAGTGCCGGAAATTCTATAAAACATTGGCACAACTTCGTATTTTGATTCGGCGCCGACCGGATTGGGTGCCGCCCCTAATTCATTGGCATGATAAAGCACTTCTTCTGCGATTGGTTCAGTAAATTCCACTAGCAAGACTTTTGATTGTGCATTGGCCAAATAGGCCCTTTTCACACCCTTAACTGCTCCATTATTAAGTGCATGAACTAATTGATCATTCACGCCTGCTTGTATCGCCAGCATAACGGGAGCATATACAAGACCTCTTAATGCTTCCAAAGCTTCGTAGCCTTGAACTTGGCTTCCCCCGGAATAATTCATTTTTTCTATTTTGTTGATTAAATCTTTTTTGCCTAAAATGATTCCAACACCTTCTGGACCTAATAGTTTGAACATTGAGAAGGTGGACAAATCCGCCCCGGCTTGCGCCCCAATATTTTCGACTTTCATCGCAGCATAATTGTCATCTGTCACAATAATTAGAGCAGGATCAGCCGAACGTATTATTTTTATTGTTTCAGCCAAATCATAATGATCATCAATTTTTTGCCTAGTATGCTGAATCAATGCGCCTTTTAGTTTTGGATTTTGCCTGATTGCATTTTTGATTTCTTCATGATTGTGAAAATCCGCATATATCGGCATTATCCCCATTGATTCTAAAGTTGTTTTGCTTGTTGGATATATAGGTGCATCATGTACAAGGAGCTGATCACCCGGCTGCAAAAAACTCATAAAAGCAAACCTCAATGCCCCTGTTCCCGCGCCGCGCACCAATAATGCCTTCTCTACGCCAAAGAAATCAGCCAAAGTTTCTTCTACTTTTTTTGTGAATTTTGGTTTATTCATGCCTCTTACAACACCGAGATCACCAAGTGAAAGCATTTCATGTCCGCGAAAATGCCTTGTAATGACATCAACGAGCTTAAACTGTCTGCGCTTAGCTTCTTCAATAGAAATACTCTTTAGCGGATAAGTTTCCATGATCATTCACCTTACCCTTCCATAAAAGCACGCGGGTTATGAATCAACATTTTATCGATTGATTCACTTGTAATCCCATATGATTGCAAAAGGGGCACAAATGTGTCCAGTAAATAGGAATACCCTAATCCACCTTTATATTCGAGATGTGATTTTCTCGTAATATCCATAGATAATAGTACTTTGTCGATATACCCTTTATCCTGTATTTTTTTCAACATTTCTGCTCGAACGCGATCCGGCATATAACTTTCTTTTCCTATTGTGTCAAATTCTACATATACCCCTTCTCTTAGCATTTTCAATACATAATCGGCGTCTCCTGTTAAATCAACATGTCCTATGACCACTCGATTTAAATCTACTTCATGCTTTTTAAAGAATTCCACTTGCTCATGTCCTAACGTTCCGATAGAAGTATGTGTAGAAATTGGCTTTTTCGTTTCTTTATGGGCGATGACAACTGCTTCAAACACTTTTTTCTCAGCTTCTGTCCATTTGTTATAACTTGTTCCAATTTCGCCAATAATTTCGGCTTTCGCATCTGTTCCTTTGATTCCTTCAACAATTTCCTTTATTATTCTTTCTGCCAGCTTTTCTTTTGTTTCCCGAAATACTTGAATCGGGTAAAAAGAATCTTGATAGAAACCAGTAGCAAAAATAATATTAATCCCGCTTTCTTCCGCAACCTTTTGGACGTATGTAATGCTTCTTCCCATACCGATATTGGTTACATCAATAATATTACGTACACCCTTTTCGTATAATTTTTTAAATTCTTTCACGGTTTCAGGAAATACATCCAACCGGCAATCCTCATTATTTTTTACTTCAGAAAGGTCAATGGTTGTATGCTCATGCATATAGGTAATTCCGTTTTTCAACATTTGATACTTTCCCCTTTTTCAATGATTTCAAGTGAACATCCCTCCAATCTGTCAAAAAGAGATTGGAGAGATGCCATTGTATTTAACCAACCTGCCATAAACCAACTGCGTAAAGAAGATTAACGATGATCCCCAATAATATAACCGCTATTGGCCCAACAGCCAATTCAACCAACGGTTTTGATGCCATTCGGTTGATTAAATAAAATCCAATGACCCAAAAGAACCCGATTCCCGGAGCAATTTTTTCCGCTGCCATTGCACTGCCGATTAAAATAGCAATCCCGAGAACATCTGCTAATGAAGTTCGAATATGCTCTCCCATCTCGCGTACGCCAGGCAATTTATCCATACTTTTTGATACTGCTGATAATGATATGACCTCCAAGTACATGACTAGAGCACCCAACACAAATGCCAAAATCGGTATATCTCTGAAAATAAGACCGACTGCAAACACTAATGTCGTACCAGCTAAACCATAAACCCCCGTTACAATGGCAGTTGAAAAAACTAAAGGAATAAATCCGATCGCACGTGCAAATGTAGCAATGGCTGCCTCTGTATAAAGACCTTTATTAATCAATGCTTGAGGCATGGCATCAACTGCTAAAATCAACATGGAAGATGTTAAAGAAACAAGTCCACCCATTAAAGCTAATAACCAGCGATTCTTCTTAATTCGATTTACACGTTCATTAAAAATATTCACTAAATCGGCATTTGTAGTATCCTCTCCGCCTTTAACTCTAGAGGCATAATAAACCATCATTAACATTCCTATTAATAACGCCATTCCTTCAGGGCTAAGGGAAATATCGTATCCTGCGACTTTAAATGTTCCAAACTTTTCGAATAACAAAAAGGAGGCTAAAGTGACAATCGCCGTGACAGCAGCTTTTTTTAAACCGTGCTGATACCCAACGGCAATAGCAGGAAATACTGTAAATGCAATAATAATCGGATTACCAATAAGACTTAAAGAATCTATGAAATTGACTGGAAGCATGTTAAATAAATCTACGACAAATTGCAAACCTAACACTATTCCTATACTATAAACAGCACCGAGAACTCCGGCTGTAACCATTCCTATTTTATTATCTGGAGTCCAAATGCCAATTATGTCGCACGCTAATAAAATACTATGGCCAATAATAATCGTAGCTCCTATAGAAAGAGGGATGCCGAAGCCGACTATTAATCCAAAACTCAATGCAAAACTGGTTGCAGCCAGTTCTCCTCTTGTCATTCGATTTTCAAGGTATTCAGGCATAATGGGGCGCAGACCGTCATTAAACACCGCCACCCCGCGATTGACGAGAATAGAACCTAACGCACCGACAGCGACTATGACTATACATTGAATGAAATTAAAATCCATTCTACTCACCTCTGGTTATTCATTTTTTATACTCAACATTCGCACATAGTTAGACATTGCCCGATATATTTAGGTGGAAAATGCCAACCTTTTCTTCATTTGATTTTCCAAAATGCCCCAATCCAAAAAACTTCACGTTGGCAAGCGCTCGAAAAGGATCGATCAGTGTATGTAAAACGGTGATGTCATCCTTGTCTCGCACATCTTCGCAAAACTATCAAAAAATTTGCCAACGGATCTTCTTCCGATATCATCCATCAAAATCGTGTAAAAACAGTGATTGTATTAATTATCAACTTGTCATAAAAGCGGCCTTGAAACTGCTTGCCTAGGTTTTAAGGGATACGGATTTAAAAAATACTTCATATCGGATGATTTGGGCAAGGCTGTATCAGCACTTAAAAGTGCAAGCCATTTACTTCGTTCACAGAACTGCGGACAAAAAGAATGTTAGTGAAATAGTATCTTTTTTACGCAGATTCGCTGATTTTTATTTTGAAATACTGGGAAAAATCGGTTTACAAACAGGAATAGCCTGCATATTTCTTGATATAAGCCTTTCTTAAATGATATATTTAACTAAGAAAATTCTTTTGGTAACTGCGTAAAGCAGTCTTCTTTCATTACCTTATAAGTGACACCATTTTTCTTTTGTTAAAAGTTTCGTCACCCATATTTTCTCCAAAAGAAAAAGGTGTCTTTCTTTTTATCCAATCACATGTTCCAAAAACCTTTTGCATTTTTACAGAGATTGAAGTGAATTCCATCAAATGTTTAGAACAAAATGAAACTGCGAAAGTTGAGTTATTTTAATAAAGCAGGAATTAGTATATTCAATATATTTTTTGAGGATGATGCCGTAAATCCAAATGCAATTTTGCCATCATTCACTTCCTTCTCTATTTCTTCCTTGGTTTTTATGGTACTTGGAGATGCCAAAGTAACGCATTTATCTTTGCCTAATAATGCTATTGCCATTGCAAGCGCTCCACCTGATCCGGTTTCACAGGCACCAATATAATAGTCAGCTTTTTTGTTTTTGACAGCCATAACCGCTTCCAAATCACTTTTAACGGAAACTTCTACATTATTTCCTCCGATTTCTTTTACTTGCTTTTCAATTGCTTGTTTATTCAACTGTCCACCTATTACAATTCTCACCATAGGAAAAACCCCTCCTATTTATTTGATTCAATAACTCGATGAAGATGCAGATAAAAATAGACACGCTCTCCTGCAGGGAGTTCTTGGCCAACCTGTGAATTTATATGGTTTATAATTTCTTCTATATCCTCTTTATAAGGCGTCTCATTTACTTCATTCATGATTGTATTGGAAGGACCATCTTCGCATTCACCCCTTTCCATTCGAGTTAAAGCCATTGACATATGTGTCCAAAACATTTCCGAGTTGTCTATTACCTCCTTTTTGAATTTTTTTGATAAGAAATCAAAAGTATTTAAAGTTACATGAAAAGCTTTTTGTGTAATCACACTATTTGTTAGTAAAACCGTTAACTTTTCTTTCACTTGAATGCTATTCACTATTACTTTAACCTCCAATATACTGTATTTAGTATTTTGTTTTAAAAATTTTTATTTTTTTATTTCATGTGTGAAAACGTTTTAATAGTGTCTTATACTTTATGACTTTCGGATCCTGTAAATGATAAATTAATGTTTTAATAGCGTGGTATTTTTTCCCCCTTTTCAACACTTTTTTGTATGTCCAATATTTTTTGAATATCAACTGAATCCCACTTTTCTGCTATTTCTTGTTCTCTATCACCATCAATCACAATAACAGCTTCTGTTGTGTCTCGAGAAATTTTCTTCGCTTTCGCTGATTGAAAATCGATTGCTTGAAATGTTTGATTCATTCTTTTGTCATCGACATTCCAAACAGCTACATCAATTTGTTTTGAATTAAGCATATCGAATAACTGCATATAATTGACATGGACATATTCGACATTCCTGTTTTCAAATTCAGCAAATGTCAGCTGCTTTTGATCTGGAGACTCCATATCCACACCAACTCTTAATCTATCCCTAGTTACATTCTCATTAGAATCAGCTAAGAAAATCTTATGCGCGGATACATAACTGTTTGCCCCGAATTTCTTAAAAATTTTTAAACTTGGATATTCTGAAATGATATTATCTGCTGTCATCTTAGATACTATTGCAAAATCACTTCTCTTTGTCCGAACCGCTTCGATTCGATTCAACCCGCCTCGCATATAAATTAAGTTTATTGTTTTTCCGGTTGATTCAAATGCTTCCACTATTCCTGTCGCTAATCCTTCATATTTTCTTGAATATGGAAGCGGCATGGAGCCGATTAAAGGGGCAATGCCGGCAATCTCAAGCAATAAATTGTTGTCCTTTCTAATTAAATACGTGCCTAGATGGCCTCTGGCCTCCAATTTAATCGCTTTCATTTCCACCAATAAATTTAATGCGCTTTGCACAGTCCCCCTGCCAATGGATAGTTGGGCGCAGTAGTCCGAGATGCGGGGGATTTTATCGCCAACTTTTAATTTTATCAATTCTTTGGCAATATTTTTTGCTGCTAAACCATTTTTAGAATAAAATTTTTCCCACATACTCTATCTTCCTTAAAAAACAATATACTATATTTTGTATAATACATTATAAGCAATTTCAGTTAGATTTGCAATAGGTATTTTATACATAGCCAGACATTAAAAATGACTTTAAAGATAAATACTACAAACAATATTATCAAAATCGTGATCGTGCCGCTGAAGTAAAATGTACTACACTGCTCGTTGGCATCCATTTGAGGGGAAAATTCGTGCATCTATTTTCCCTTAAAAAAGGAGCTGGCCAAACTCTTCCTTTGACATTATCACGCCAATATTTCTTCTTCAATAACCCTTTAAGAAATTGTGTCTCATTTTCAAAAAGTAAGGACTTGCAGGATAAGCGAATTCTGTATTCCAAATTCCCCTCCTTCCCGTAGAAGATGGATGAGATCTTATGGGAAACGAACTTTGTGAACGACAGACACAGCATGCACATTAACTTTCGAAAAGTTATTTCAACAAAAATCATTTTCAATGAAATAAAATTCTCCATTAACATCGGTTCATTTGCCATTAAAACTAGTTTGATCTGTTATAATTGGTTATACTTAAAATGCAACGGATCGATCAACTCCTTAGTTATATTCCTGTGTCGTCCATATGTTCTGCAACTTCTTCTCAAACTGAATAGATGTTTTTGAAAACGCTTACTATTGATAACTTGTCAGATTTCCTAACAATCATGTTGAGATGGGCAAATTTTAAAAAGATAATCTATTTAAAGACCTATATAAGACAACATGTATGAAGGTTCTCGTTTTTAAAAGAAATAAAACATATTTATAAAAGATTTATTCAAGACCATTTTTAAGGAGGTGAATCATTCAATTGAATATTGCAGTTATTTATCCTGAGCCATCTTTGGTAGATCAATTGACAAAATGGGTCTATTCTTGTTGATCCTTCACACCGGATTTGTGCTTAAACCATATCAAAGCTTCCAGTGCAAAAGGGATTTGCTGTACAAACAAGCAAAGGGGGCAAGAGATGATGGGGAATTCACTAAGCTATCAAGAATTATTTTCACAACTGCGTCAAGACGATTCCTTGGACCTTTTGGCAGATCGCATTGGCGATTTTCTTGAATGTCCAATTACTATAGAGGATTCCAATCACCGAATCATTTCCTACAGCAAACATAAAGAAAATGTAGATGAAGCAAGAATAGCCACGATTATAAGCAGAAAAGTGCCAGATAAAATCATTAATAGTCTTTGGAAAAATGGAATCATGGCGAAACTGTTCGAAAGTGATGAACCTGTTATTGTTCCTGCAATCAAAGAAGTGGGACTTGGCAATCGCGTTGCTGTTTCGATCCGGAAACATAATGAGGTTCTAGGTTTTATATGGGCACAAATCAATGATAAAACATTAAACGATGATCAATTGCAATTGCTCAAAGCTGCTGCTAAACTTGTAAAAAATCAGCTCCTTATGCAGCGAATCAAAAAACGAAAGGAAGAAGAAAATTATCAGGAATTTATATGGAAGTTATTAACAGGCCATTTGAACGATGTGTCTAAGATTAAGCAATTAGCTAAACAGGTCGGGATTAATCTGGCGGGAAGGCTTGCTGTCGCCATTATTGAGTTTGATGGTGATATTACACAAGCTATTGAAAAACATGCTCATTATTTAACTGAAACATTGCAGCAAGTTCAAGTTGTCGGCCGATTATTTGATCAAAATCAATTAATATTGCTGACCCGGCTCAAAACCGAAAATGAAACGATAACCATCCTTACCGATTTTATCAAAGATTTTATCAACAAAATAAGTAAGCGTTTACATATCCGAAATATAATTGGCTCATTTGGCTCCGTTTATCATTCTCCGGAGTATGTTCAATACAGTTATAAACAAGCATTGAAGGTTCTGAGACTTAAGAAAAAATTTCCTGATGAATTACAGCAAATTTATAGTTTTCAAGAGATCGGCGTCTATCAATTTTTAGAAGAGCTTTATCAGATCCGGGTTCGTGACCACTACCAGAGTGAGGCAATCAAAAAATTAAGAGAGTATGACCTCAAGCATCACACAGATTTATTGCATACTCTTAAAACTTATTTGGAAAGTGATAGCAATGTTTATCATGCAGCGCAATTATTGCATGTTCATCCAAATACGTTAAACTACCGTTTAAAAAGAATAGCCGAAATAACAGGGGTTAACCTGAAAGACCCTAATCAGAAAATCACTTTATATCTGGATTTAAAACTTGAGAGCATCAAGGTTGAGTAATTTGTAAATTTACACAAATTACTTTTGTTATTTTCAGTTTTTTTCCTAAAGTAAGGTTCAAATAAAAGAGATATGATAGTGGTGCAGATGTTATATTAAGGAGATGGTAAGGATGATCATCGGGGTTCCAAAAGAAATGAAAAATAATGAAAATCGTGTAGCTGTCACACCTGCAGGGGTTGTCCATTTAATAAATGCCGGACATAAAGTAGTTATCGAAACAAATGCTGGGATCGGAAGCGGTTTTACCGATGAAGAGTATAAACAGGCTGGTGCTGAAATTTTTGAAAGAGCTTCAGAAATATGGGAAAAAGCTGAAATGATTCTGAAAGTAAAAGAGCCTCTCCCACATGAATATCGTTATTTCCGAAAAGGGCTGATTTTATTTACCTACCTCCATTTGGCAAATGAACCGGAATTGACCAAAGCTTTAGTGGAAAATGAAGTGACAGCCATTGCTTATGAAACCATTACCGTAAACAATACATTGCCATTGCTGACACCAATGAGCGAAGTTGCCGGTCGTATGGCAGTACAACTCGGGGCACAATATCTGGAAAAATCTAAGGGAGGAAAAGGAATCCTTCTAAGCGGCGTTCCAGGTGTGAAACGCGGGAAAGTAACGATCATTGGCGGAGGTGTCGTTGGAACGAACGCCGCAAAAATTGCACAAGGTCTTGGTGCAGATGTAACGATTATCGATTTAAATCCTGCACGTCTGCGCCAATTGGAAGACATCTTTGGTTCAAATGTGCAAACATTGATGTCCAATCCGTATAATATCGCAGAATCGGTGAAAGAGTCCGATTTAGTTATCGGTTCAGTACTGATTCCTGGCGCAAAAGCACCTAAGCTTGTCACGGAAGAAATGGTGAAATCAATGCAGCCTGGTTCAGTTATTATCGATGTTGCAATTGATCAAGGCGGTAACTTTGAAACAATTGACCATGCAACAACTCATGACCAACCAATTATTGAAAAACATGGAATATTGCATTACGCCGTTGCCAACATCCCAGGTGCGGTTCCGCGTACAGCAACGATCAGCCTAACAAATGTCACCATTCCATATGCTGTTCAAATTGCTTCCAAAGGTATTATAAAAGCTATTAAAGAAAGTGAACCGATTAAAACAGGCGTGAACGTAATGAATGGCAAAGTAACATTTAAAGCAGTAGCACAAGACCTTGGCTATGACTATGTTCCTGTTGATGACGTTATCTCCGAACGATTGCATTCAACATCATAAAAACACCCTTCTAGCTTAGCTATGAAGGGTGTTTTAAAATAAAAGGTTCCTTAAACAACCTTCATTGACATTAATAAAAGTTCGAAACCGCAAAAAGTTGAAGATGGAAAAGGTTGATTTAAATAAAGAAATGGCATTCATTGCTCATCTTTCTGAAAAAACCGGAAAAAATAAATATGAAAGCGCCTTGATGAAAATGGGAGTTGAACAATTGAATATCAAATCGTAAACCGAAATAGATTAACAGGAAACGCTGGCTCCGCAGGAGAACCTTTTTGAATAGAGCCAGCAAATACGATTATTTTTCAGAATTTTATATCAATCAAATGGACAATCAAAAGTTTGTTTAAAACAAATTTCCAGATTAACTGAAAAGGCAAGCTTTTATCAGATTTTCTTTCCAAACAAATTTTCCGCTGCCGATAAAGTACTTCAACATTCGTTTGAAGAAAGAGATCTAATCACTCTTTCATCTACAAAATAAGATAAAAATTCCAAAAAGCTTGTTAAAAGTTTGGAAAGAATCTCTTCGTTATTATATTTTGACTGAACTTCCTGAATTTTTAATCTTATTTTTAGAATGATGAAAGTAAATAAACTATTCATTTATTATCTGATGCATACCGCCAACTTACACAAAAAAAATCTTGAATGTACCTGAATCTGTTTGTTATGGGGGAGTTCATCATGAAAGTTTTTGATCTGCATTCTGACCTGTTTACTGATATTGCATGGCGGAAAAGCCGTGGCGAAAAGAATATATTTGATCGATTTCATTATCCTAAACTGAAAGAAGGCGGAGTCGATTCTATCATTTGTGTGTTTTGGGTAGAGCCAAAATTCCGTAATCATCCATATGACAGGTTTCAAACATTATTTCAATATGTAATGAGTGATTTAATGGATTCTAAACACGCAATGATTGGTCATCCTTTGTCTGATCAACGGAATAACCCTGATTCGGAAAAAATCAAAATCTTTTTTGGGGTTGAAGGCCTTACTTTTATGAAGGATTGGAAAGGGGAAACAATTGAAGCCAAAATCGAAAACGTATTCAATTTCCTTCATGAAAATAAATTTATTCATTTGATCTTTGCATGGAATGAGCGCAACTTTTTGGCAACCGGTACTGGCGCAGAAGATTCTAAGATCAAAGGTCTCACAGACTATGGGAAAATTGCCGTTCAGATGGCAAATAAGAAAAACTGGATTCTTGATGTTTCTCATTTAGATGAAACATCTTTTTGGGATATGTATAATGCCAGCGAACTTCCAGTTATAGCTTCTCATAGCAATGCAAGAGCTCTTTGTCCCCATGAGAGAAATTTAACAGATGAACAAATAAAAGCGATTGCGGAAAGAGGTGGAATCATCGGTTTAAATACTTATGGTTTGTTTGTAGATCACGAAAATCCAACGATTGATAAATTCATTGATCATGCGATTTATATAGCTGATCTAGTTGGTCCGGAGCATGTCGCCTTTGGGTTTGATTTTGTAAATTACTTAGAATCCTATGATTTAGGTACAGAATTTAATGTATACACAAGAGATCTGGAGGATGCGACAAAAATTCCATATCTTTTGGAGAAAATGAGCAAAAGAGGGTTCACACCTGAAGAGTTAGAATCCATCAGCTTCAACAATGCTGATCATTATATAAAAAAATTATTTTCAAAAGAAAAAGATAGGAGATGATTAAATTGGAGAAGACACTTATTCAAGCGGATGACTATATAACTTTGTGGGGCATTATTGTAGTGTTGGCTTCGATAAGTATTTATCTAGAACAGCGTTACATTTGGGCATCCAAAATAACAGGAGCCATCATTGCACTCATTGGGGCGATCGTTTTATCAAATACTGGAATCATTCCTACAGCATCTCCAGTGTATGATGCAGTTTGGACTGTTATTGTTCCAGTAGCGATACCATTGTTGCTTTTCCATGTTAACATTAAAAAAATATTTAAGGAAACCGGAAGATTGCTTATTATCTTCCTATTAAGCTCGATAGGGACAATTGCCGGCACCATTGTCAGTTTCTTTTTATTAAAAGATTATATTCCAATGCTTGACAGACTAGGTGCTATGTTCAGTGCAAGCTATATTGGCGGCGGAGTGAATTTTGCCGCAATGGCCGCTAAGTTTAAAACACCTGGTGAACTAGTCTCTTCTGCGGTAGTTGCCGATAATTTAATGATGGCCATACTCTTTATTATTCTAATGATTATTCCAACTCTTTCATTTTTCAAGAGACGTTACAGTACTCCCCACATATTGGAAGTAGAGCGTGAGGGTGCAATAGAAGATGGAAAAACATTGGCGGAAAGCTTTTGGAAAAGAAAGGATATTTCTTTAAAAGATATTGCACTTTCTGTTGGGACAGCCTTTTTGTTTGTCATTGTATCATTTAAGATCGCCAAATATTTTGACCAGTTGATTCCATCTGGGGAAGATGTTTCGTTCTTTATGAATTTACTGAATGGACTTTTCGGTGATGGATATATTATGCTGACAACGATGACGTTCATGGCACTGACGTTATTTCCGAAATACTTTGAAAATATTAACGGGAGTCAGGAAGTTGGAACATTTTTGGTTCATATATTTTTCGTTGTTATCGGCATCCCGGCGTCCATACCACTCATTATTCAAAATGCACCATTGTTGTTATTGTTCGCTTTTATTATTGTCATCATTAATTTAATCATTTCTTTAGTTGCCGGAAAAATATTTAAATATGATCTTGAAGATATACTTTTAGCAAGCAACGCTAATATTGGAGGGCCAACAACTGCAGCTGCATTGGCCATTGCGAAAGGTTGGAAAAATTTAATTGGACCGATATTAATAGTCGGAACATTCGGCTATATTATTGGAAACTATGTTGGCACAATTCTCGGCAACTGGTTCTCAACTTTTATGTAAGTGAATCACTTGACCCAGCATTTCAAAAAATGCTGGGTTTATAACAAATACTTGAAATCAGAAACTGTGGTCATAGCAAAATTTTTGATGTGAATGCGTTCAATAATCTTTACTCTCATATAGCAGAAACTATTTCTAAATGGAAATACTAAAGAATCCATAACTGAAACTGCCTCAAATGACTTCGCCGAAACATTGCATTGTTGTTTCCATGAAGTTTAGAAGGATTAAAGCCTTTTGAAAAATATTTCAAACTATGTGTTCCAAGATTAGAAATTGAGAATCTGCCAAGCTGTCCCCTGCATGAATTCATTTAGAAAAAACCATTTTATCAGGTACTCTTATCGAAGATTTTGTTGTAATCTGGTAATCTTTTCTCCATAGTTGGGACACCAAGGCAATTTTATCATGATTTTTTAGACGGAAAAAACTTGTGTTTATCCATTAGTTAATAAAAATGCATTTTATACAAGAGTAAATCCTGAACTTTGTGAAAAGCGGAAACTAGGTTCTGTTCGTTGGGTTGATGTGAGATTTTACATAATAAATAGAATTTGGCCAAAAATCAGTGATATTACGTAAACAACTTTTTGCTGTTTGAATTGTATATATCCTAAAAAGCATATTGTTGTTCATTTCACCAAGGGGGAAAACGCAATGAATCATGGAAGTTATCGAGACACATGGGTTGAAGTGGATTTGGGAGCGATCCAGCATAATGTAAAGTCCTTTAAAGAACATATTCATAATGAATGTAAGCTGATGGCTGTCGTGAAAGCGGACGGATATGGACACGGTGCCATCGAAGTGGCAAAAGCTGCAATTGGAGCCGGTGTTGACTATTTAGCGGTTGCCATCCTTGATGAAGCAATTTCCCTAAGGGAGGCAAATATTAAGGCTCCAATTTTAATTTTGGGTTATACCTCCCCAAATGCCGTAAAAACTGCAATACAACATGATATTACACTAACTGTTTTTACGCAGGATGTGTTAGATCAAGTGATACAGACTGCAGAGGAACTGAAAAAAAACACCCATATTCATATCAAAATTGACAGCGGGATGAACCGGATCGGCATTAAAAATAAAGAAGAAGCTCTGAAACTGATTCATTCCAATACTTCTTCTTTTGTAACGGTGGAAGGGATATTCACTCATTTTGCACAAGCGGATGATCCAGATTCATCCTTTACAGAAAAACAATTTTCCCATTTTCAAGCAATTGTTGATTACTTGGAACAACATGATGTACATATCCCAATAAAACATTGCTGCAATAGTGCCGCAACGATCGCATATCCGGAAAAGCATTTGGATATGGTCAGGGTTGGTGTCAGTCTGTATGGGCTTTATCCAAGTGAACATTTGCGAGACAAAATTTCCTTGAGACAAGCGATGAGTTTTAAAACAAAGCCGGTTCTGGTCAAAATGGTGAATGCCGGTGAATCAATCAGCTACGGCTGTACATTTACAACTAACAGAGTATCAACGATTGCAACGATTCCTGTCGGCTATGCAGATGGGTTATCCAGATCCATATCCAATAAGGGCAATGTTACTGTAAAAGGAAAAAGGGCGCCTATTGTGGGCAGAATCTGCATGGACCAGTCGATGATTGATGTAACAGGTGTTGGAGCTGTGAATGAAGATGACATCGTCACTATTTTTGGAGATCCAGATCATGGCTATATTTCATTAGGCGAAGTAGCGGAACAAATGAATACGATCCACTATGAAACAGTCTGCCTCATTGGCAAAAGAGTGCCAAGAGTTTACGTGAACAACGAAAACAAAACCTAAATATCATTGTTTACGAACGGGGTCTCTGCCCCCAAAGTTCAAAAAGAGCGGCACATTCGAAAATATAGTCATGAATCACATTGTTAAAGGCATTTAAGAAATGTAGTGTTTGGCAATAAAAGGTTTGCATATTATATATTCCATATCCACCGCCTTACATGAATAGGCGGGTATGATAGGCTGATAAGCCCCGCAAAGTCCTATAACGGGTAGCGGGTATATTATTTACCTCCTGGAAACTTTCGCAGAATGAAGTTGGAAATATGCCTTGAAATAACTTAAAAAACGCGAAGTGCATTCCTCAAGTTAATTTAATTACATTCATCTTACAGCCTTTAGAATAATTAACTCAACTTTCGCAGCTCAATTTTGGTAAATAAGCCTTGATATAATTAGGCAAAACTACAATCCATTTACGTAATTGACTTTCGATGAATTTTTTAATCTTTTGATTTACATTTTGAAGTGCATCTTCAAGAATTTCAATGAGTAGTTGAAGTGCAAAGGCTCAATCTAGTTCATCGATTTCATCACAAAGTTCATAAAAAATGCCGCCTAATGTTCGATAATCTGTACTTACTCGGTTTTGCCAAGACAAAACAATGTACCTTGTAAACACAATAGTGGTATGGCTGATCATGGAATCATAAGATCTTCCTTGGAACTCTTTTTGGAGTTTCAATAAGGATTTGACTGTTTTGAAGAATACTTCAATATCCCAACGTATCCCATAAATACGAATGATTTCTTGATCCGATAAAGTACAGTCTGTACTCAAAATAGCTAGCCACTGTCTCTTTTTATTACGATTACGGACAAATACCACTTTAACAGGTACGCCATTTGCCATCGTTGTGTGAATAGAGCGCAAAATACCCTTTTGATGTTGTGATGGTTTAGCTGTTTGGTATAGTTTTTTTAGGCTCACCCATTCACCGTTCACTTGATATCTTTGTTTTGTATCCTTCACCATTCCAATAACATCCAACCCTTGATCCACAATGGACTTGATCAAAGGCTGTTGGGTAAACCATGTATCCATTAAAACGTATGAGGCATCGATTCCTTGAGAAAGTGCCCGTTTAATCATATTGGGAATAACTTCCGGCGCTTTTTGTAAAGCTTCGACACGCCGCTTATAACCGGATGTACGCTTATCGATTCGGTTATCAATCCCATTGATTTGGGAATTCGTAGAGCTTAATAAAGCAAAATCAATAGGCAAAAATGTAGCACCATCTGACCAGCCGAGTGTAAGCATACGAAATTCTTTGTAATAACGCATTTTTTGAGAAGAATGATCGAAACAGCGAGCAAGCAGTTCAACCTTTTTACTGCGATTTCGTTCATAAGATGAGTCGTCCACGATCAGCACTTTCGGACGGTCGTGTCTCGTTAAACTACTTACCTTCATAATGGTGAAAGTACTCAAAACAAGTAAAAACCTGCGCCAATTGTATTGAGGGTTATTTAAGAAGCGATAAATAGCGTTTTTTTCCGGCAAATCTTTAGCTTTTTTACTTTGAAGAAGTCGAAACAAATTTTTGCCTTCAAAAACTAAACTAAAAACTAGCTGGAATAAATAGGCGCAGGAATAACCGAAACCCTTGTTAATTCCCACTTTCCTTAAATATTTTAAGATTTCAAGTTCATCAAATATAGCTTTTACTTCTTTTGGTAGTTGATTGTTCAGTCTGTTATTCGTTATCATAATAAGAGACACCTCATCTGCTTTTGGTAATGTTTTTTCTGGACAATTAAACTATACCAAAAGTTGAGGTGTTTTTTTTTGCAAATTTTTATGTCAAGAAGTATTCGAAACAACCAACAAACCCATTAACCGTAAGGCTTAGAAATCCAATTTACTGTGAGAAAGTTGAGTAATTAATAAATATATTTTTAACCTTAATGATGGCAAGAAAATTATAGTTACAAGTTATGATGCGAAAAATTTTAAAAAAGAGGCTCCTCGGTCCTCTCTAAATAATTTCTATCCATGAAACTTATCAACTATAAGTTTTAAGTTAAAATTGAAGTCACTTATCCGCAACAAGTCACACACTCTCATAAAACCGCCCTCTTTGTCTCAATAGAACACGATTTTAACTTTTCGTTTTTCACAAACGGTTCTCTGCCGTGCAGCCTTATACTCCTCCTCAAGAAAATATTATTTTAATGACATCCCCTTACCGATAAATTATATTATTTGGACTTACATACTAAACAAAAAACTCGATGGGAAAATCAAAAAGACTTACAAGTAGTCAATAAATGTTACAGAAGTATAATTTAAAGGAAATCCGTAAACTTATCGGAATTCCTTCAAGCACTTTCAGCAAACTAATGCCAGAAGGGGACTACCTTTATCATCAAGCGGACAGGCAATATTACCCGTTTGTTCTCTCGAAGATGTTTTTACTGCCAATGCTTCTTTCGCTAATTGCAGCTAAAAAATCCCTTTGAATGTTTCCTTCGTTTCATGTATACCAAAGGTCCTCTTCATTTGGTCACTTTGATTATAAAAAACGATTAAGTCCTGAATTTTGTATAAAAAGGAAACGGTTTGATTGGCCGGGAATCTAGGTTTGCTGGGCTGGGAGTGTGATTTTACACAATAATTAGGACTTGGACATAAAAAACAACCTTATGGAGTGTTCAAAATCATTAGGAGGCTAATAAGTATAAAGCGTCTATATGTAAATCCAACAATTGGATATTAAAGACATTGAGCTGTTCTTTTTATACTTGTTTAGAGCAAATTGACCATCTGTTTACTTATGCGGTTCACCGCAGCCTCTCTAACTGCGAATTTGAAAAAAGGCAGGGGTTGTCCGAAAAATGGCTTTTCAGCCCAAACATGAAAAAAGTAAGACCAAAGAATGCTGTTAAATCAACATTCTTTGGTCTTTTATTTTGGAAACATGCGACACTAAAATGGGCTTTTCAGACAGCCCCTTCTTACGATTAGTCAAGAGGTTTATCAATAGTTATTTGAGATAATTAATCTTTTTTTGGAGGAAGGGGTACCCCTTCCTCCAAGAATATTTAAAAACAGTTCGGATTTTTGTGTGAACAGCGATTCCATTTCTGGGAAAGTCAGTTGTAGTAAAGTGTGCATTCTACTTCGAAGCATCGCTAGTTCTTCGTCTAATTCATGATAGTATCGGGAAAGCGCACGCATTTGGTCGAAGTAGTTGTCCTGCGGTTTTTTTATGCGCCGTTCGGTTGTAAAGTGAGTTTGGGCCAAACGGTGGGCATCACTTTTATCGGTTTTATGAATGCGCATAGTAGCCGTTTGAATCTTTGATTCAAGGGGATTTAACAGACAGTACGGAAAACCGTGATCATTCATAAAGCGCTCTAATGGTCGGGAATACACGCCTGTTGCTTCAAATACAATGGCTGGAACTTGTCCATCTTTTTGTACTAAATCGATGATTAGTTTATTTAGCTGTTCAAAATGGGGGCGATTATGCAAAATTTCCCCCTCAAAAATACAAGAACGTGCAGCGTTATAAATCACCATATAACTTTTTCCCATACTGACATCAAAAGCAATGACGCTTTTCATATACATTCCTCCTGATTTTTATGTAGAAGTCTTCACTTCACCTTATCGATTCCCTTTTCTTATACACGATCTCAAGGATCCAACATACTGAAACTGATTCTTATAAGGGCAGTGAAGTAGGCCAGTTTTTTCATTACGAACTCAAGGTTCTGGGGCTGTCACGACCTATTCTCCACTTCTACTATAAAAAAATAGTAGCACAGACCATGGCCGGTCTGTGCTACTACTAATCTTAGTATGTTTCTATTTCTATTTTCAATCATATTCTATTATTCTGCCATTTTTAAATACTATCATCATTGACTGATCAATGTCTTTAACATAGAAACACTTGTCCGTTGATAAAAAGTTCTGCTTAAACTCTTTTTTCATTCAAATGCCTTTGTTTCTGCATCCAAGGAATTAGCTATAAACCGGTTCTTTTTCGCTTACACCAGAGACCGGTTCTTTTCCGCTTAAACCGAGCGTCTCTGTTGTTGTTGTATGAAGTTTTTGGAAAAGATCCGGGTTTTCCACTAGCGACACGCCATAAGAAGGAATCATTTCTTTAATTTTCGGTTCCCATTCATGTCTATGTTGAGGAAAGCATTTTTTAATCACCTCAAGCATTACGTGTACGGCAGTAGAAGCGCCAGGAGAAGCGCCGAGCAATGCAGCGATTGAGCCATCTGCAGCCGTAACAACTTCCGTACCAAATTGAATCGTTCCTTTGCCGCCAGCTTCAGTATCTTTAATAATTTGCACACGTTGACCCGCGACGACTATATCCCAATCCTCTGATTTAGCAGTCGGGATAAACTCACGCAACTCTTTCATGCGCTTTTCTTTCGTTAACATAAGCTGCTGAACCAAGTATTTTTCCAAAGAAAAGTTTTTAAAAGCTGACGCCAACAAAGTTACGAAATTGTGCAGTTTTACGGAAGTAAACAAATCCATATTGGAACCAGTTTTCAAGAATTTAGGCGAAAAGCCTGCAAACGGTCCAAACAGCAACATTTTTTTGTTGTCAATATACCGTGTATCAAGGTGCGGAACAGACATTGGAGGCGCACCAATTTTAGCTTTACTGTAAACTTTTGCATGATGTTGCTCTACAACTTTTGGATTATTACATACCATAAATAATCCGCTTACAGGGAATCCACCAATATGTTTGCCTTCTGGAATACCAGATTTTTGAAGCAAATGCAAACTTCCCCCGCCGGCTCCAATAAATACGAATTTAGCCTTATGGATTTCAACAGAACCACTATTGAGATCCTTCACTTTCAATTCCCACAGGCCGTCGCTGGTACGTTTAATATCCTTAACACTATGCATGTAGTTTATTTCGACATCTTTCCTTTTTAAGTGGTCAAACAACATGCGCGTTAAAGCCCCAAAGTTAACATCCGTACCTGAGTCGATTTTGGTTGCCGCGATCGGTTCATTCGATGTACGGCCTTCCATTATAAGCGGAATCCATTTTTTCAATTTTTCCGGGTCATCAGAAAATTCCATTCCTTGGAATAATGGATTGTTTGATAGCGCTTCAAAACGTTTCTTTAAAAATCTTACATTATTTTCCCCTTGGACTAAACTCATGTGGGGCAACGGTCTGATGAATTCCTGCGGATTTTGTAACAGATTGTTTTTTACAAGGTAAGACCAAAACTGTCTGGAAATTTGAAACTGTTCGTTAATTTTTATAGCTTTGCTAATATCAATAGATCCATCCGATTTCTCGGGTGTGTAGTTAAGCTCGCATAGTGCCGAATGCCCCGTTCCCGCATTATTCCATTCGTTGGAGCTTTCTTCTCCCGGTTTGCCGAGCTTCTCAAACACTTTAATTTCCCATTCCGGTGCTAATTCTTTCAACAGTGTTCCTAAAGTCGCACTCATGATTCCAGCACCAATTAAGATAACGTCTGTTCTAGGTTGTCTGTTACTCATTTTTTCCATCCTTATCCCCCATTATTTGCAGAAAGGGTGCAGGCGCACCTGCCCCATGGTTTTCACCACACGCCTTTCCTACAACAATTATATCTTAATTATAGTATATCATTATTTAAGTATAGTTCATCATTAGTATTTCTAATTATAGTTCATCATTATTTTTTATAGATTTATAGATACTATACTGTTTATGACAAACTAAAAATGTAGTGTTTGGCAATTAAGGGGTTGCATATTTTATTGCCTATTGTATGAGTAAAATTATTGCGGGAGAAAAAACAACATCTTCATCCAGATAATGGTGAAACCGTTATCTGGATGAAGAGGCCACAAGCGAAAGCGCTGTAGGGATGTAAGCAAATCACATAAAAAAAGAGCTACTCCTTGGTAGAATGATAGTGTCTAAACCTTACCACTACAGAAAGGAGTAGTCCCTCATATTTAATGTCAGAATTGTTCTTAAAAGTGGAAATATGCAAGATGACACCTCCTATTTCTTCCCCATCCCTCTTAACAATAATTAAGCGCTCGGTCTCTCCAACAAGTAATAAGAAAAATCTTCCGCGCCATATAACACCCATACGATACCGATCACGAAAGGAACTGAAAAATGGGGATAATTTTAAGCACAATGCGCGCCAACCGATTTTTTCTAGATCCCCGATGAATATAAAGAGTGGGATTGGGTGAGCGAAAGATAAAGAGGCCTGATTTTTTCCCCGCCAACGAGGTAAAAGGGGAACAGAGTGAAAATCATGGTTACAACGATAATGAATCCATACAATTTGGCATTCTTTTGAGGCAAAAAGCAACTTTTGATAAGCGGTTGAACGTCCCTTTCGGATCGCTTTTCCAATTGACCGCGATCGCTGAAACAGCCGGGCTGATCACACCGAGTATATACAGGATGATCAATGATATAGATGCACCAAAAGGCTTATGATTGATTTGGGTGAAAACAACGATGATTCCTCACAAAATGTATGTCAGCAAAAAGGCTGGAGCATATAAATTTTTTATTTTGATAATCATGAGTGGCAAGTAAGAAATGCATGAAATGGCAATTAAAAATGTACACTTGCCAAATTCCGTTATTGGTTGAATGAAATCGAATCTTTATAACGATGACTTTCGCCTTTAAAGATAATTAAATGGAAGTGATGAATGAATCTATCAATAACAGCTTCTGTTAGAATAGGGTCTCCAAATACATGGTTCCATTGTCCAAACTGTAAATTTGTCGTAACGATCATACTTTTGGTTTCATAACACATGGAAATGATTTGAAAGAGTAGTACTGCCCCTTGTTTATGTAAGGGAATGTAACCAAATTCGTCTATGATTAAAAGATCTAGTTTCTCAATCTGTTTGAGAAATTTGCCTAGTGAGCCCTTTTCATTGGCTTCTAATAACTCATTCACTATGGAAGCTGCTGTATAAAACTTCACCTTCTTTCCTTTCTTCTTTATAGTACTTATGGATATGAGAGTGGAAAGGAAGGTCTTTCCTGTTCCGACTCCACCATAAAATATCAGTTTTCTTAATTTTCGATAAAATCCCCTTGCAGAAGGTATTCTCTTGTAACCCCTAGTGCCAATTGAATATCCTTCCAATCAAAAGGTATATCAGGGATTTTCGGTAATGTCGCTTGGGCCATATCGTGAAGCGATCTTTAAAGCCTGCGTTGAAACCTCAAAATCGTGCTCTTTTAGTAAAACAGCCAGTAGTTGTAGGGCTTTTTGTTTTTCCTGAGCCGTCAGTTTGAAAAATAATCTTGCCATTCTGTTGGCATTTTGTCGTAGAAATCGGTATATTTTAGAACGTTTGGTCTTTTAGCCATTAGATAGGGCTGCCATTTCATCGATTTTTTTTGTTTTCCATACAAACGCTCATGTTTCACTATGAGTTCATAGTCCTCTGATAAAATCTCAATCTCTTTATATGAGATTTTTGCCAAAACCATATGTTTGGCAAAACGTGGAGAAGTGGAATAAAGTTTATTCTCGACCCGGATGTAACCATATTTATCGACACGTACTTGTTCATAACGAACCCATTCAAATTCTTTTGCCGGCAACTGTAAGAAGAATTCCTTTTCTTCCTCAAACCATTCGGCAATCGTTTTTCCCTTTTAATAATGGGGGGCGCTACCAGTCTCTTTCACACTTTTCCCATAAGGAATATTCAAGGCGTCCAAGTCATAAATGGCCAATTCCGGGAGAAGGAGCACGGTCATACAGGATATTACAGATATTTGTAAATCTGTTCGATAGGACGGACTCTACCATGTAAATATATTGAATATATTCAATTAATATCACTAACATAAGGTGAAGAAGCTATTGGAAGTTAGTGAAATTTAAAGAAAACGTGAATTAAAGTTTATAGAGGGAGGGTAGTGTATATAAGGAATGTTGGCAAGTGGTTTTTCTATTTTTACGTAAGTCCATTAAGTTCTACATAAATTAATTGACAAACATTACATTTTATTTTACCATAAACACCTATTGAAAAGCTAAAGAAAGAATTCCTTCACTTTCTCAGATTCGATGAATTAACACCAGAAATTCTCCATCGGATCATTGGATCGATATAAAAGAGGACGGCAAGCCAATTCTTTATTGGTTTACCGCCCCCGAAAATTGAATAGAAACAGGTGAGATTAAACAGATACGCTGAATGTACTTCCCGATGAGGTGGCAACGCCATCGATAGTATTGCCTTTCCCATAATATGCCTCACGCCATGCTTCAACGTATATTGCGCTAAACTCACTTGTCCGTGCCATTTCTGCTTTTGTCATAACCATTGTCCAACCATTATATGGTGAATAATGGGCAATGACATTGTTACCTGCATCTTTGAACTCCGCAAAGGATATTCGGCCTTTGCCGGCAAAACTTTGGGATGCTTTTGCGATAATACCTTTTCTATCTGGAGACGCAACGGAAATATAGCTTTTCATAAGATTTCTGTAGCCCGGAGATTCACCGCCACAGATACCTTTGGCTGCATCTTTTTTTGCCTGTTCAATAATCGCCTCTCTGTATTCTTCTTCACTCATGGCAGGGGCTGTTTTCGTGCAGAAATCGAACCTGGTAAAGTCAGGGGGCGGAAAGCCATTCATCCGCAGCCTATTGTCAATTTTTGTTCCAAGCAATATATTGATTAAGCTGGCATCTAATAGGTTTATCCGACTTATATTTCATTCACTCCTTTGCATAGGATTTCGCCCGATACTTTGCTGGGAAATATCTGGCGATAACCACTACTGACCTATCCTGGTTTAAGATGTTGTTTAGTAGTTGTAGTACACCGTCAGCTTTATATTGTTATATGTTTTATAACCGGGAGATAAACTGCTGACGTTGGTTCCCGTATAGTAAAGTTGATATGTGCCATTCGCAAGTGTGCCAATCAATCCTAAAGAAATTTCTGTTTTGTTACCAGATCCCCATGGTGCCGATGTCCATCCGGAAATGTTACTGGTTGTTATATACAATCTGTTTGACAGGATTGCCCCAGAATACGACATCGTGTTACAATCAGCAACGACCTTTGTAATGACCGCATCTGCCGGTAATCCGGAAACATTAATTGTAGCAATAGACGAGGAACCACTCTCACCCGGGTCAAGATACAGACTCATTGAACCGATTGATCCAGAGGATGAGGTGAATGTTTTCGATGACGAAGCGGCGAATGCGGTTGTTGTCATGAAAAATACTACGACCATCACAAGCAATAGACTGATTAACCTCCTTGCTTTTATATGAGCACCTCCCTTTCAAATGTTATTTTGATGATTCACCAACCCATAGAATAATTGATCCTCATTATATATATCGTCCAGATATTACCATTCTTTTACACAAAATTTCATATTTGTCACTTACACGTACCGCGCCATCGAAATGGCAAATTTAGTACCTAGCTCTTTGAACGCTATCAGCGTAGCAAACAAGCATTATTGCTTGCTATGATGGAAATGGTGGTAAACGGTGGTCAACTCGGAAAGTACAAAAAATTACAGAACAATATGTGGCAAGAAATTCTCGAAATCCACTGTTTCCCCTTTGCCAAAAACTAGACCCTATAGTTCATGAATTTAGAGTGTGCCCCCTACAAACTCATTAATTTAGATGCCTTGTATCTTAAAGTTCGAGAGAATAATCGATTCCATTCGAGGGGTCTTCTAATCGGTGGGGATGGCTTTTCTCATTTCCTTCTCCACGCCGGACATGGCCTCGGTAAAGCCCACGCCGATTCCCTCACCCATGTTCTGGCCAAATACCGGCAAACCTTCGAGAGCGAATTGATACCAAGCAGGTTTATATCCGTCTATTTCTGGACTGGCAATACCGTCAACTTTTGGAGAATTTGGGTTGACAAAAACACTTGGGTAAGACGAAGAAACAACTTTCATTCCCCAGTTAGAAGTGTAAAATTTTATTTATCTAAAACTGTTAACTTTATTTTATCGGTTACAACGGCATCCCAATTATTCACTATCGGTTTGCCGCTCAAACATTTGAATAGAAGCAGAGCCATCTTCGCCACACACTCCACGTGCCTTGAGTAGTGATCGCAGATATTCAAGCTTGTAGCAGTGTTCACCTAATTTATTTTTGATAAGAAAATGTCTCACTTGTGAACAAGTCAAATCGGTTATTGTTAAAACACAGACCCACAACTAAAGAATGTTCTTTCGAAAAATTAACTTAGCATATATTGTTGATGGCACTTAAAAATGTAGTCGTTTGGCAATTAAGAGTATGCATTATTTAGTGCATATCCACCACTTTACATGGAGTGGCGGGTATGATAGGCTTGCGTGTCTTGCAAAGCTCTACAACTTGTTTCTTTGCAATCTATCATACCTGCAGGGGCATCATGTCAAGCGACACGGTAACGAGATTTTATACAGTTAAGTGAATATCCTTAATTGCCATTGGATACATTTTTTAATTACCAATACACATGTGTGAAGTATTAATTAGGACGACCTATTCGGAATATGCTGTGAAAAATCCCCAATAATAATTATTTTTCCCTAAGCAGATCATTAATGATGTTATTTATGAGGGTAAAAATAATGAGCATTCTTCTTTCAATATTGCAGCAAGTTCTCTGACTTTTAATTCAAAAGCATTTTTCCCTTTAGTTCGCGATTTTTCAATCACTGAATCTATAACTCTGTTTTCAGAAACATTTTGGTAAAAATCATGGAAATCAATTTTGGAGAAATCGTAATTTTCGTAGATCCTTACAAACAGATATGCAACTAATGTATAATGCTCCCATAAGGTGAGACACATGAGCGTGATAAATAAGTTATAATGATACCATGAAAAAAAGAAACCGATA